>NZ_JALBHA010000063.1:0-20777 GCF_023006445.1 Bradyrhizobium sp. SHOUNA76 | reverse complement strand
GGCACCTCAGGCCACGCCGCAGGTCGCGCCCCAGGCTGCCCCGCAGGCCGTACCCGGCTTCTGGGATCCGCGCCGGCGACCGGAACGGCCGGACCTGTCGCGTCTGACCGTGATCCGCTTCCTGACCGAGACCGACTATCCGCCGTTCAACTACACCGGCGCCGACGGCAACCCGGCCGGCTTCAACGTCGATCTCGCCCGCAGCCTGTGCGAGGAGATCAAGGTCACTTGCACGGTGCAGATGCGCCGCTTCGAGACGCTGGTCGATGCGCTCTCCTCCAACCGCGGCGATGCCATCATCGCCTCGATGGCGGTGAGCCCGCAGCTACGCGCCCGAGTCGACTTCACCGATCCCTACTACCGGGTGCCGGCGCGCTTCGCCTCGCGCAAGGACGCGGTGATGCCGGAGATCCGGCCCGAATATCTCGAGGGCAAGAAGGTCGGCGTCATCGCCGGCTCCGCGCACGAGGCTTATCTCAAGGCCATGTTCACCGACGCCGAGCTGCATCCCTATCCCAACGACGACGCGATGCGCGCCGCCTTGCGCAAGGGCGAGGTCGATTTCATCTTCGGCGACGCCATCTCGCTTGCGTTCTGGATCAACGGCACCGATTCCGGCGATTGCTGCGCCTTCTCCGGCGGCCCCTTCGTCGAGAGCCGCTTCTTCGGCGAAGGCATCGGGATCGCCGTGCGCAAGGGCAACGACGTGCTGCGGCAGGCCCTGAACTGGGCGCTGTTCCGCGTCTGGGAAAAAGGCCGCTACACCGATCTGTGGCTGCGGTATTTTTCGGTGAGCCCGTTCTAACCATCGATCGTCATTCCGGGGCGCGAAGCGCGAACCCGGAATCTCGAGATTCCGGGTTCGATGCTGGCGCATCGCCCCGGAATGACGATCGAGACGATTTTTGCATTCTGCCCGGAAATCGCTATTTTCCGCGGCCCGGAGGCCCTTCTTGATGTCCGTTATCGATCCCAGCATGAGCCCGAGCGATCTGCGTGCGCTCGCCGAACAATCCAACGCATGGCCGTTCGAGCAGGCGAAGGCCATTGTCGCGCGGCTGAAGAAGAGCCCGAAGGACGAGGTGCTGTTCGAGACCGGCTACGGGCCGTCGGGCCTGCCGCATATCGGCACGTTCGGCGAGGTCGCGCGCACCTCGATGGTGCGGCACGCGTTCCGCGTGCTGACCGAGGACAAGATCAAGACACGCCTGCTCGCCTTCTCCGACGACATGGACGGGTTTCGGAAGGTGCCCGACAACGTGCCCAACAAGGAGATGCTGGCCGCGCATCTCGGCAAGCCGCTGACGCGGGTGCCGGATCCGTTCTCCAACGAATATCCGTCGTTCGGCGCGCACAACAATGCGCGGCTGCGCGCCTTCCTCGATCATTTTGGCTTCGACTACGAGTTCGCGAGCTCGACCGACTATTACACATCAGGCCGCTTCGACGCGACGCTGCTGAAGATGCTGGCCGCCTACGACAAGGTGATGGCGATCATCCTGCCGACGCTCGGTCCCGATCGCCGCGCCACCTATTCGCCGTTCCTCCCCATCAGCAAGGCCACCGGAATCGTGCTGCAGGTGCCGATGATCCGCCGCGACGTCGCGGCCGGCACGGTGACCTACGTCGACCCCGATACGAACCAGGAAGTCGAAACGCCCGTCACCGGGGGTAATGTGAAGTGCCAATGGAAGGCCGACTGGGCGATGCGCTGGGTCGCGCTCGGCGTCGACTACGAGATGGCCGGCAAGGACCTGATTGATTCCGTGAAGCTGTCCGGCGCCATCGCGAAGGCGCTCGGCGCCACGCCGCCCGAAGGTTTCAACTACGAGCTCTTCCTCGACGAGAAGGGCCAGAAGATCTCGAAGTCAAAGGGCAACGGCCTCACCATCGACGAATGGCTGCGCTACGCCTCGCCGGAATCGCTGTCGCTGTTCATGTATCGCGAGCCGAAGGCGGCCAAGCGGCTGTATTTCGACGTCATCCCGCGCAACGTCGACGACTATCAGCAGTTCATCGACGGCTTCGCCAGGCAGGACGGCAAGCAGCAGCTCGGCAATCCGGTCTGGCACATCCACACCGGCCATCCGCCGAAGTTCGATATGCCGGTCACCTTCCAGCTTCTGCTGACACTGGTGTCGTCGTCGAACGCGGAAAATGCCGAGACGCTGTGGGGTTTCATCGGCCGCTATCGCCCGGGCGTGAGCCCGCAGACGCATCCGAAGCTGGATGCGATGGTCGGCTATGCCATCAATTACTACCGAGACTTCGTCGCGCCGACGAAGCAGTTCCGCGTGCCGACCGACACCGAGCGTGCCGCGTTGCAGGATCTGCGCGATGCGCTGTCACAGCTTGCGCAAGAGGCTTCGGCCGAGGATATCCAGAACGTCGTCTACGAGATCGGTCGCCGCGAACCGTTCCTCGATCAGGTCAAGAAGGGCAAGGACGGCCGTCCCGGCGTCACGCTGGACTGGTTCAACATGCTCTACCAGGTCCTGCTCGGCCAGGAGAAGGGGCCGCGCTTCGGCTCCTTCGTCGCGGTGTACGGCGTGCAGAACGCGGTAAACATGATCGATGGCGCGCTGGCGCGGAGTGCATAAACCAGCAGAAATGCGTAGCCCGGATGAGCGAAGCGATATCCGGGATGCCTCAACAGAGATCCCGGATGTCGCTTCGCTCATCCGAGCTACGAGACTTCCCGCT
Source organism: Bradyrhizobium sp. SHOUNA76 (assembly GCF_023006445.1). Classification (NCBI taxonomy): domain Bacteria; kingdom Pseudomonadati; phylum Pseudomonadota; class Alphaproteobacteria; order Hyphomicrobiales; family Nitrobacteraceae; genus Bradyrhizobium; species Bradyrhizobium sp. SHOUNA76. The sequence goes on along the minus strand of NZ_JALBHA010000063.1, from coordinate 18,074 downwards.
CAGATCGATCTTAGCACGTAACGCCGGTTATCCTTCTGCACCGGGCGCGCGTTCATCGGATAGAGCTTTGCGAAGGCGGCGATATCCGTGGCCGAGACCTGAATCGGGTCGGTCAGCAGCAGCCATTCGACCACCTCCGAGCAGGGCGGCGTCGTCAGCGAGCCGGGATAGCGGAAATAGCTGAGCCGCTGCGGCAGCATGGCGTGGGGATCGATGCCCGCATCCGCCTTCACCGCGGGCCCTTCCGCCGCCGGCATGGTCTTGACGATCTTGCCGAAGGCCGCGTTAGGCCTGCCCTCGGCCATCAGCACGCCGACCACGGCGAGGCCGCCGGCCTCGTTGCGATGAACGAAATGCGCCTCCATCGGAAAATTCTTGCCGCCGATCATGTGCTCGCTCGGCCGGTGGAAGTGCACCTGAAGCAGCTTGTACTGGACGTTGCCCAGCATGAGCGTGCTGCCCTCGGCGAAGTTCAGCTGGATCGTATGCCCGTTGTTGACGATGGTGTCGGCGCTCTTGCCCCAGTTCAACTTCAGCGCAGGCAATTGCGACTTGACGGTCGCCTCGATGTCGATCGGCGATTGCTGCAGGCCGACCGCGCAGGCCTTGTTGGCCGCGTCGAGATCGCCCCATTTGGCCGGAGCACCGGCGCCCTCATAGCTCCAATGCACACCCTCGGCGGCGAAGGCCGGCTTGCAGAGCGGACAAAGCGCAAGACCCGCCAGGGCCTTCAATGCGTGACGGCGATTCATCGTATTCCCCTAAGATAAAGCTGGAGCGGTAATATCGGCCGCAACCTATGCGAGAGGGCCGGTGAGTCGCAATGGCGACCGGGGGCGATCGCGAGGGTTCACGCCTTCTGGCGGAATGTCTCCAGCACGGCCGCGACGATCTTCTGTCCGTTTCTGCGCAGCTTCCTGGAATCGTCCGCGTGCGGGAGCAGCAGCCCGATCTTGCAGATCATGGCGTCGATCATCCGGCTCAGCAGATCGACATCGTCCGCGTTCAATTCGCCATCGCGCTTCAGGGCTCGCAGCGTCGCGATCAGCAGGGCGGTCGGATAGGTCTCCTCTATCTCGCGATAGCGCGGCTCGCCGAGCACGGCTTGCGCTTCCTGGATGACGATGCGCGCATAGTCCGGCTCTTCGCAGGCATCGAGATAGGCGTCGATGCCGGCGCTGAGACGATCCCAGATCTTGCGCTCGCCCCTTGCCGCGGCCTCGATTCTGGCGGCGGCCTCGCGCTGCATGGCGACCACCACGGCGTCGAACAGCGCCTTCTTGTCCTCGAAGTGATGGTAGAACGCGCCGCGCGTGACCCGCGCCGCCCGCGAGATCGCCTCCATGCCGGCCGCCTGAAATCCGTGGACCGCAAACGCTTCGCGGCCGGCATCGAGCAGCGCCTGCCTCGTGGCCTCGCTGTACTCTTCCCGACGACTCTTCGGAGGATCCTTCGCCCGCATCGCGCGTAACCTAATGCTTGACGCGCAGGTATCAAACCGCATATAACATACATTATGTATGTATCAAACACGTAGAATGTCATGAGGCGAGCCATGGACGGCAAACGCATGTTCGAGCTGGCGGAAAGGCTGGCGATCGCGAAGAGCCGGCAGGATGTCGCTGCGGCCCTGGAGGTTCTGCATCCGGATATGGTGCTGGAGACGCCGGCCTTCGGCAGCCGGGTGCGGGGCCTCGCGGACAACGAGCGCATCCTGACGCGCTTCTTCAAGTCCTTCCCGGACTATCACGTGACGCTCGATGGCCACGCCTGCTCCGACGGCACGCTGGTCTGCTGGGGCTCCGCGCGGATGACGATGACGGGCGATCGCTTCGGCGTCGTGCCGAACGGCCGCCGGGCCGAGCTGCCGGTGTTCATCACCTTTGCCTTTCGTGACGACAGAATCGCGCATGAGCGCTTCGTCTTCGATCTCTCCGAGCTCTGCGCCCAATCCGGCGTCTCGATCGATGCGGTCAGGCGCAAGCTGTTTGGCGACACCGTGCAGGCGGCCTAGACCGCCCACACCCTTCCGTCCACGACACCAGGGAGCGTCAGACCATGGCCGATCCACGCGTGAAGTCCGCCGGTGACCTTGCGACCCGGCATCTCTTCGACATCGTCGTCGATCTCGATCCGCGCCTCAATTTCGGCGCGGGGCCTGTCGGGCAGCGCGTGCTGTTCGGCGCAGCCAAGGGCTCGTTCGAAGGCCCGCGCTTGCGCGGCGAGGTGCTGCGGGGCGGCGGCGACTGGGCATTGTTTCGCGCCGACGGCGCCATGACACTCGATGTCCGCCTGTCGCTGCGCACTCATGACGGCGAACTGATCTACATGACCTATGGCGGCCGCTGGGTGACGCCGCCGGGTTTGCGCGCCGAGATGGCGGATCCGGCGCGACGCACCAAGGTCGATCCCGCCGGATATTACTTCCGCACTAATCCGCTGTTCGAAACCGGCTCGCAAACCTATGCCTGGCTCAACGACATCGTCTGCGTCGGCAAGGGCTATCTCGTCGAAGGCGCCGTCGCCTATAAGATTTTCGAAGTGCTGTGAAGCCGCCTGTCGGTTCAAACGGGAGCCCCGTGACCGTAACTATCTCCGCAATCACTGGCTCGCCCAGACGATCCGCGCCATCCAGGCGACCTCGCTCACCGAGATTGTCCGTGTCACTTGCGACGCATCGAGCGGCAAAAGCTCCAGTGCCTTCGCGGTGCGGCGCTTCAGCGTCGCGATCGTCACCTCGTCCGTCCTCGTCTTCACCACGACGCGATCGCCCTTGCGGATCGGCGTGCCGGGCGAGACCAGAATGATGTCGCCGTCGCGATAGGCAGGCTGGAGCGCATCGCCGGAAATCTCCAGCGCAAAGGCGTGGCCGTCCTCGGCGGTGGGAAGCGCGATTTCGGTCCAGCCCTTACCGGCGGGAAGGCCGGACTCGTCGAAAGCGCCGCTCGCGCCGGCCAGCGCGAAGCGGAGCAGCGGTACCGAGCGACCGTCGCGAGCCTCATCGTCGATCAACCTCGCAAAACTGTCGATCGAGGCGCCGGCCGCCGCCAGCGCCTTTGCGATCGATTCGGTCGAGGGCCAGCGCTCGCGGCCGTCAGAGGTGACGCGCTTCGACCTGTTGAAAGTGGTGGGATCGAGCCCGGCGCGCTTGGCAAGGCCGGATGGCGACAGACCGGCGCGCTCCGCCAGCCGATCCAGCGCGACCCAGATCTGGTCGTGAGTCAGCATCCTCTGCGCTTTGGCCTGTCTGACCATGGAAGGTCCAGCCCGTCGCAACTCAGGAAAACTGTCCTCAAATCAACCGGTTTTCCGGTTTTCGCGCAAGAGGCGGCGGGAGAGGCGCTTTCAACCAAGACGGACACCGGTTCGTGTCCAGAAACCGCGTCAAAACAGAAATTTGGAGCCTCGTTCCGATTTCATCGGAACGGAATAGGCTCTAAGCCTTGAGTTCGGAAGGGGCGGCCTTTACGGTCGCGCCCGGGTTTCGAAGACCCACGAGAGACGAAAAAACCCAAAAGACTCAAAGAGCAAACAGGGCTGCGGTAGCGGTGGTCAAGATCTACAAAATCTGTCCGGCCTCGGCCTGGCGCGAGGCGGAACGGCAGGGTGTCTACCGGGGCAGCGCGGACGATGCGCGCGACGGGTTCATCCATTTTTCGACCGCGGCCCAGGTTCCCGAGACCCTCCGCAAGCACTATTTCGGCCAGCGCGCGCTGTTCCTGGTCGAGGTCGACGGCGACGCGCTCGGCAGCGAATTGCGCTGGGAACGTTCGCGCAATGAGGAGCTGTTTCCACATCTCTATGGCGAGCTCGATCTCGGCGCGGTGCTGTCGGTGATGAACCTCAACATACGCTCCGACGGCGGCCACGACACTCCGGAGCTGTTGCCGTGATCCGCGCTTTCGACGCCTTTTCGCTGCCGGTGCTGCGCTGGCTCGATCCGGAAGACGCGCATCGCCTCGCGATCCAGGGCCTGCGCTTCCTGCCGCCGGTCAAGCCACGCACTGATGATCCCAAGCTCGCGATGCGCGCCTTCGGGCTCAACTTTCCCAATCCGATCGGCATGGCCGCGGGCTTCGACAAGAGCGCCGAGGTGCCGGACGCGTTGCTGCGGCTCGGCTTCGGCTTCGTCGAGATCGGCTCGGTGACGCCGAAGCCGCAAGTTGGCAATCCGCGGCCGCGGCTGTTCCGGCTCGAGCGCGACGAAGCGATCATCAACCGCATGGGTTTCAACAATGACGGCGCGGATGTCGCGTTGCGCCGGCTCGCCGCGCGCGCGCAGCACGGCGGCATCGTCGGCGTCAATGTCGGCGCCAACAAGGATTCGCCGGACCGGGTCGCCGACTACGTCAAGCTGATCGAGACCTTTGCGCCGGTCGCGAGCTATTTCACCGTCAATGTCTCCTCGCCGAACACGCCCGGCCTGCGCAATCTGCAGGAAGGCGCGCTGCTCGACGATCTCCTCGCGCGCGTGATCGATGCCCGCGAGCGGGTGCGCCAGAAGGCCGGCGACACGCCGGTGCTGCTCAAGATCGCGCCTGATTTGAGTCTTGCCCAGCTCGACGACGTCGTGCAGGTCGCGCGCTCGCGCCGGGTCGACGGCATGATCGTGTCGAACACCACGATCGCGCGGCCGAGCACGCTGCGGGAGGAAATGCGCGCCAAGGAGCAAGGCGGCTTGTCCGGCCGGCCGCTGTTCCGCCTGTCAACGCGGATGGTCGCGGAGACCTATGTGCGTGTCGAGGGTGCATTCCCGCTGATCGGCGTCGGCGGCGTGGATTCCGGCGGTGCCGCGCTGACGAAGATCCGCGCCGGCGCCAGCCTGATCCAGCTCTATTCGTCGCTGGTCTACAAGGGCCTCGGTCTCGTCGACGAGATCAAGCGCGACCTCACCTCGACGCTGCTCCGCACCGGCCGGGATTCCCTGTCCGAGATCGTCGGCGCCGATGCTGCGACACTCACGGCCGAAGACTGGCCCGGGATGTAGTTCTTCGCCTCTCCCCGCTCGCGGTCTTCTATGCTTTCGAGAACGTCGCCCTGAACTGCGTCGGATAGCGTGCGGCCTGCAGGCCGCCGCGCGAGAGGTAGGAGGCCATCAGCGCGCACCACAGTCCGGCATTGCCGAGCGATTGCAGCGCCCACCAGGCGGCGAGGAAGATCAGCAGCGAAGCCAGCATCAGATTGCGCATCTCGCGCGCCCAGGTCGCGCCGATATAGATGCCGTCGAAGCCGAAGGCGAACACGCCGGGGATCGGCGCGAGCACGACGAACGGCAGGAATTCGCGCGCGGCGCGGCGGACCTCGTCACTCGCCGTCATGAAATCGATCAGGCGCGGCCCGAACAGCGCGAACAGCCCCGACACCACCAGCGCGAAGCCGAGCCCCCACAGCAGCACCAGCCGGGTCGAATCCGCAAAGCCTTTTGCGTCGCGCGCGCCAACGGCGCGACCGCAGAGCTGCTGCGCCGCGTTGGCGAGACCGTCGAGGAAGAAAGCGCTGATCAGCAGGAAGTTGTTGAGCACGGAGTTGGCCGCCAGCGTGACGTCGCCGGCCTGCGCGCCCTTGGCGGTGAAGAACAGGAACACGGCGATCAGCGCCGCAGTGCGGATCAGGATGTCGGTGTTCACCGCCAGCAACCGCAACAGCTTCTGCCGGTCGAGCAGCGTCGCATACGGCACGCCGAAGCCGTCGGCATAATGGCGGCAAACGATCACGCCGAGAGCGAACCCGACCGCTTCCGACAACAGCGCGGCGATCGCGGCACCGGCGATGCCGGTGTCGTAGACCAGCACCAGCAGGATCGTCGCCGCCATGTTGACGAGGTTGATGACGACCTGAAGCATCAAGGCCGAATTGGCGCGGGCCTGGCCGATCAGCCAGCCGAGGATGACGTAATTGGCGAGCGCGAACGGCGACGACCAGATCCGGACCTTGAAGTAGGTCTTCGCGGCCCATGTCACACCCTCGCTACCGCCCATGAAATCGAACAGCAATGCGGCCAGCGGCAGTTGCAGCACGATCAGCGCCGCGCCGATTAGGCCGGCGACTATGAAACCGCGCGCCAGGATCGCGGTCGGCTCACGCGTGTCACCCGCGCCCAGCGATTGCGCGGTGAAGGCGAGCGTGCTCATCCGCAGGAAGCCGAACAGCCAGAACAGGCAGTCGAAGATCACCGAGGCCATCGCGACGCCGCCGAGCAGCGCGGCATCGTCGAGACGGCCGATCGCCGTGGTCGAGACGATGCCGATCAGCGGCGTGGTCAGGTTCGCGACCATCGCGGGACCTGCGATGGCGAACACTTCACGTGTGCCGACTTTGGGATGGACGGGCGCGTGCACGGTCAGAACACGACGACCATGCCGTCCTCGGCCGCCATATGGGGCAGAGCTTCGAGGCACGACAGCATGTCGTCGCTCATATGGGTGAGGACGAGCCGCTTGGTGCCGATCGCGGGCAGATGCTGCTCCAAGGTCTTCAGGCTGAGATGGTTCTTGACCACCTTCTCGTACATATAGGCTTCGGCGATGAAAAGGTCGGTGCCGTGCGCCAGCGGAATGAGCGTGTCCGTCCATTCGGTATCGGCGCTGTAGGCGAGCGTGCGGCCCTCGGCCTCAATGCGGTAGGCGAGGAAGGGACCACCGGATTCGCCGTGCACCACCGGATAGGGCGTCACTCTCACCGCGCCGAAGGTTTTGCTTTGCTCGGGCGCGAGCTCCACGACCTCGAGCTCGAAACGCCGTTTGGTCTTCGAGGAATGCTCGAACAGCGCCTCCATCACCTGGTTAAGCCGTGTCTCGATGCCTTGCGGTCCCGCGATGGTCAGCGGCCGCGTCCGCCGCGAAAATTGGGCGTCGAGCAGGACAAACGGCAACCCGCCGAAATGGTCGCCGTGGAAATGCGTGATCAGGATCAGATCAATCTCGTTGCGATCGATCTCGAGCCGCTTCAGCGCCGGCAGGGCCGACGCGCCGCAATCGATCAGGAAGTTGGCTTCGCGCCCCGAGACGTGGAAGCAGGTGTTGAGCCTGCCGCCGGAGCCAAAGGCGTCGCCGCAGCCGACAAAGCGTAGTTGCATCGGCTGCGTAACTCCTTGCCGGTCAGCGGCCGCGCGGCGCGCCGAACACGCGCGAGAGCAGCCAGATCGGGATCACGATGACCGCGCCGAGCAGGAAGTAGCGCCACAGCCAGTTGATAGTATCGAAGCCGAGATCCCACAGACGCTGGAACAGCAGGCGGATGCTGGTGAGGATGTTCCAGGGATCGAAGCCGATCGTCGCCAGCACGACGCCGACCAGGATCGAGAGCAGGACCAGGCGAAACGCGACCGCCAGCGGCGAGCCGCCGAGAAAGCGGTTCAGCCCGTCGTTGCGGCCGGCCGGCAAATCTCTGACGTCTTGGACCATCTCAAACTCCTCAGGGGATTCGACCCCATTATAGGGCACGGCGAGGGACATGGGGAACCCGGATCGGTGCGTCAATCGGGTTACGGGAGTTTAATTCGGGCAGGCGCGCCGGGCTTTGATTTGGGCAAGCTGCCGGCCGCGGGCTCCCTCACCTCTCCCGCAAGCGGGAGAGGTAGCGCACCGCCACCGAGGCGAGATCGATACCTCACACCTCCACCTCAGCCGGCTCCGCCTTCAGCATCCGCTCCAGCGTCTCCAACCTGTCCGCCTCCTTGGGCGGCTTGTCCCAGCGCAGGCGGCTGATGCGGGGAAAGCGCATGGCGACTCCGGACTTGTGCCGCGGCGAGCGCTGCAAGCCCTCGAACGCCACCTCCAGCACCAGACCCTGGTCCGGCTCGTGCACGACATGGCGAACGGGGCCGAATTTCTCCGTGGTGTTGCGGCGGACGAAGCGATCGATCTGGAGCAGCTCCTCGTCGGTGAAGCCGAAATAGGCCTTGCCGACCGGCACCAGCTCGTCGCCGCCCTCGCCCGCGGTCCAGACGCCGAAAGTGTAATCAGAATAATAGGACGAGCGCTTGCCGTGACCGCGCTGCGCATACATCAGCACGGCATCGATGATGTGCGGATCGCGCTTCCACTTCCACCACTGCCCCTTCGGCCGCCCTGGAAGATAGGGCGCATCGCGCCGCTTCAGCATCACGCCCTCGACGGCGTCCGCATCCTCACCAGCGCCTGCGCTTGCCGGATCGGCGCGGGCGGCGGTGAGCGCCTCCCAGCTCGTGAAAGGCACGGTGGGCGACAGATCGATGCGGGGATCGCCGAGCGTCCCAATGAAGGTCTCCAGCCGCTCGCGCCGCTCCGCGAACGGCAGCTCGCGCAGATCGTTCTCGTCATCGCCGAGCAAATCATAGGCGCGCAGATGGATCGGAAACCCCTTGATCAGCTTCGGCGAGACGACCTTGCGGTTGAGCCGCTGTTGCAGGACGTTGAAGCTCTGCACGCGGCCCTCACGCAGGATCAAGAGCTCGCCGTCGATCGCACCCGGCAGGCGCAGCGACGGCACGAGGTCGGGAAAGCTTCCCGTGATGTCCTCGCCGGTGCGCGAATAGAGCCGCGCCGTGACGTGGCCGTGCTCGTCCCGCCCGGCCACCGCCTGCACCCGGATGCCGTCCCATTTCCATTCGGCGATGTAGTCGGCGGGATCGAGCGCGGCAAAATCCGTGTCCTCGATCGCATGCGCCAACATCACGGGCCGGAACGGCGCGGGATCGCGATTGACCGGCTTCTCGGCGCGGCCTTCCAGCCAGGCGAACAGGTCGAGATAAGGCGGCGCAAGCCCCGGCCAGATCAGCTCGACCTCATGCGGGTCCTTGTCGCCGAGCGCGGCCGCCGCGGTTTTTGCCAGCCGCGCCGAGATGCCGATACGCAGCGCGCCAGTGACGAGCTTCAGCAGTGCCCAGCGGCCGGTCTCATCGAGCTCGTCGAGCCAGCGCTCGAGCTGCTTGGGCAGCTCGGTCTTGCCGAGCGTCCGCAGCGTGGTGACGACCTCGCTGAGCGATGGGGGCGGCGGGTTGTTGTGGTTGCTCGGATAGGCCGCATCGCCGGCATCTCGCCCTCGGTACCCCCCTCCCTGCCCCTCCCCCACAAGGGGGGAGGGAACGGAGAGGTCCATGCGTCCATCACTCGCCAGATCACTCTCAGTCGTCGAACCCGCCTGTCGCCGCGCGCGCAACTGCGCTCCCTCCCCCCTTGTGGGGGAGGGTTGGGGAGAGGGGTAGCCCGGAAAAGATTCGTCGATACTTGCGCGACGCCGCGGCCACATCAGCGCCACCGTCTCCGAGAGATCGCCGACATAGTCGTAGGACAGTCCGAACAGCACCTCATCCGTGCGCGACGCAATGAGATCGCGGATCAGCGCCGGCTTGGCATGCTTGAAGCTGAGCGCGCCGGTGAGCGCGGCCAGCGCGTAGCCGCGGTCGGGATCGCCGACCTCACGAAAATAGCCGGTGATCAGCCGCAGCTTGTTGTTGCGGCCGGGTTCATAAGCGAGGCGGTCCAGAAGTTCGGCGAAGCGGTTCATGCTTCGGCCTCGTCAGCGATCGGCGTCTCGCTCTCCTCCTCGTCGCCATAACCGACGAGATCGAGCGGCTGCGCTTTCAGGCCTTTGCTTCGGCACCAATGCACCAGCGCGTCTTCCTGGCCGTGCGTGACCCAGATCTCGCCCGCGCCGGTCGCACCGATGGTGGCGGTGAGACCATCCCAATCGGCGTGGTCGGAGATCACCAGCGGCAGCTCGATGCCCCTCTGCCGCGCCCGGGCGCGCACGCGCATCCATCCCGAGGCGAACGCGGTGACGGGGTCGGGAAAGCGCCGCGTCCAGAGATCTGATGTCGCTGAGGGAGGTGCCAGCGTGATGGTGCCGGCGAGCGCGGCCTTCTTGACGCCCTTCACCGGCCTGAGCTCGCCGAGCGCTATGCCGCGGCTCTGGTAATATCCGGTGATCTTCTCCATCGCGCCATGCAGATAGATCGGCGCCTCATAGCCGGCCTGGCGCAGCAGCGCGATCACGCGCTGCGCCTTGCCGAGCGAATAGGCGCCGACGAGATGCGCGCGCTCGGGAAACAACGCGACGGAGGCGAGCAGCTTCTTGACCTCATCGGCCGCGTCGCCATGCCGGAACACCGGCAGGCCGAAGGTGGCCTCGGTGATGAAGACGTCGCAGGGCACCAGCTCGAATGGCGTGCAGGTCGGGTCCGGCGCGTCCTTGTAGTCGCCGGAGGCGACGATGCAGGTATCCTTGCAGGTCACGGCGACCTGCGCCGACCCAAGCACGTGGCCGGCCGGGTGAAATTTCACGCGGACGTCGCCGAGCCGGATCTCCTCACCGTAGCGGATGGTTTGCGTCGATCCGGCAAAGTCCTCGCCATAGCGCAGCCGCATCATGTCCAGCGTTTCCTGCGTCGCCAGCACCGCGCCGTGGCCGGCACGGGCATGGTCGGAATGGCCGTGGGTGATCACGGCCCGCTCCACGGGCCGGACAGGATCGATATGGAAGCCGCCGGGCTTGCAGCACAGGCCGGCAGCAACTGGCAGCAGGATGTCTTGGGGACGCATCGTGGTCATATAGGAAGGAGCCATTCCAAATTAAGCCGTCATGCGCGGGCTTGACCCGCGCATCCATCCACTTAAACAGTGCCTTTTTTGATGGATTGCCGGGTCAAGCTCGGCAATGACAACTGGTTCCCAATGCCCCTGCGCCTATTCCAGTCCTCCGGCGATCTCATGGCCGACCGCCGCTTCGAGTTCGCGCGCGACCTCCAGCTCAAGGGCGATCTGCCCGCAGCCGCGGACCTCCTGGAGCAGGCGCTCGAGCTCGCGCCTGACTTCACATCGGCCTGGTTCACGCTTGGCGAAATCCGTCAGCAGCTCGGCGAGCGCGCCAAGGCGATCGCGGCGTTTCGAGAGGCGCGTCGATCCGACCCTGGCGATCAGCACGGCGCCGGCCTGCATCTGATGCGGCTCGGCGATGCAGAGATGGCGGAGATGCCCAAGGCCTATGTGGAGGCACTGTTCGACCAATACGCGCCGCGCTTCGAGCATACGCTGATCAACGATCTCGGCTACCGCGCGCCCAGCCTGATCTTCAAGGCGGTGGTGGCCGCACGGGTCGCCGCCAGGAAGCCGGCTTACTTCAAGCGCACCATCGACCTCGGCTGCGGCACCGGCCTTGCGGCAGCCGCGTTTGCCAAGCAGGTCGACCATTTCATCGGCATCGATCTGTCGCCCGGCATGATCAAGCAGGCGCGCGCCACCAACCTCTATGCCGAGCTCGAAGTCGCCGACATGATCGAAGGCCTGCGGGCCAAGGCAGAAATCAGCGCGAACCTCGTCGTCGCCGCAGATGCGTTCGTCTATCTTTCCGATCTGGCGCCGGTCCTCAACGAAGCCAGGCGCGTGCTCGTATCAGGCGGCGTCCTCGCCTTCACGGTGGAGACGTTCGACGGCAGCGGCGTCGTTCTCGGCGAAGGCCTGCGTTATGCCCACTCGGCGGAATATGTGCGCGGCGCCCTCGCCAAAGCGGGTCTGAAGCTGTTGACGCTGGAGCCCGCCTCGCCGCGCATCGAGAACAACGAGCCCGTGCGCGGCCTCGTCGTCGTCGCCGAGAAAACTTGAGTCTAGGCGCTAGTCGCCCTACAGTTTAAGCGTCATTGCGTCGCAAAGTTGCGACTTCCCACTTGCGACGTACTGGTCGGAGCCAGCACAATGAGCGCACCAGGGAGAAACAAATAATGACAAAGAATCCATCGCGGCGCGATTTCAGCGCCGCCGCGCTTGCCACCATCGCCGCATCCACCTTGCCCGCGCCCTACGTCTGGGCCGCGGACAAGAAATATGATGCGGGCGCCAGCGACACCGAGATCAAGATCGGGCAGACCGTGCCGCATTCCGGCCCCGGCTCGCTCTACGGCGTGCTCGGCCGCATCGGCGAGGCCTATTTCCAGATGCTGAACGAGAAGGGCGGCATCAACGGGCGCAAGGTCAAGTTTCTCACCATGGACGATGCCTACAGCGCGCCGAAATGCGTCGAGGCGACGCGGCGCCTGGTCGAGCAGGAAGAGGTGCTCGCGCTGTACGGCTCGCTCGGCACCGCGCCCCAGACCGCCGTGCACAAGTACCTGAACTCCAAGGGCGTGCCGCAACTGCTGCTCAACACCGGCGCGTCGAAGTGGAACAACCCGAAAGAGTTCAAATGGACGATGGCGGGCCTGCCGCTCTATCCGACCGAAGCGCGCATTCTCGCGCGGCACGTCGTGAGCGTGAAGCCGAACGCGAAGATCGGCATTCTCTATCAGAATGACGATTTCGGCCGCGACTTCCTGGGGCCGTTCAAGAAGGTGCTGGCCGATGCCGGCGGTACCGCGCAGGTGATCATGGAGCAAACCTATGATCTCACCGAGCCGACCGTCGATTCCCAGCTCATCAATCTCTCCAAGTCGGGCGCCGACGTCTTCTACAACATCTCCACCGGCAAGGCCTCGTCGCAGTCGATCCGTAAAGTGGCCGAGCTCGGCTGGAAGCCGCTGCAGCTTCTCTCCGCCGGCTCGACCGGCCGCTCGATCCTCAATGCCGCGGGGCTCGAGAACGCCACCGGCATCGTCGCGATCCGCTACAACAAAGAGGTCGGCCTGCCGAAATGGGAGAAAGACCCGGACGTGATGGCGTTCGAGGAGTTGCGCAAGAAATACACGCCGGCGATCGACCCCGACAACACCATCGCCTTCGCCGGCTACGGCCAGGCCGTCAGCATGGGCGAGATTCTGCGCCGCTGCGGCGACGATCTCACCCGCGCCAACGTGCTGAAGCAGGCCTCGAACCTCAAAGGCTTCCACTCGCCCTACTTCCTCGACGGCGTAACCTACGACTACACGCCCGAGGACTACACGCCGATGAAGACGCTGTTCATCTCCACCTTCAGCGGCAAGGACTGGGATATTTCCGACAAGCCGATGTCGGAATAGGGCTAGGGCTTCTCGCCACCTGCCCGCTGTGTGTGCTCCCTCTCCCGCTTGCGGGAGACGGTCGGGGAGAGGGTGTCTCCGCGCTGGGGACAATCCCCTAGAGGAGAAAGCCCTCACCCGGCGCGCGGGACCATGCTTCGCATCGCCCGGACGCGCCGACCTCTCCCGCAAGCGGGAGAGGTCAACAACCCGCAGCGGAGCGCTTTAGGTCGCGATCGCCAGCCGATACGCCCGCGCCGCATTCACACCAAAAGCGTTGTCCCGCAACTGCGGGCCAAGCTTCGCCAGGCAGGCCTCCAGCGCGCTCTTGATCTCGCCGTAGCTTCCCGCAAGCAGGCACACCGGCCAGTCCGAGCCGAAGATCAGCCTGTCCTCGCCAAAACAATTTGCGACGTGCGCAACGAACGGGAACAGCCGTTCCGCATCCCAGTCGTTCCAGACCGCCTCGGTCGCGAGCCCTGAGATCTTGCACCAGACATTGTCGCACATCCCGAGCGCTTTGATGCGATCGGACCATTCGGCGCTGCCGCCGTCGGCGATCGGCGGCTTGGCCGCATGGTCGAGCACGAAGCGAGCTTGCGGAAAGGCCTGTGCGGTTGCGATGGCGGCGGGCAGCTCGCGGGTGCGGACCAGGAAATCGTAGGCGAGATCATGCGCGAACACAGCGGTGAGACCGCGCTGGACGTCCTCGCGCAGCAACCAATCGGGATCGGCCTCGTCATGCACCTGGTGGCGGATGCCGACGAGCTTTTCCCCGCCCGGCAGGCCGCGCAGCCGGTCGAGCGTGTCGTCGAGCGCGCCGTCGGTCAGGTCTGCCCAGCCGACGACGCCAATCACTGACGGCGTGGCATGCGCGATGCGCAAAAACTCCTCGGTCTCCTCCAGCGCGGAGCGGCATTGCACGACGATGCTGGCGTCGATGCTATTCGCCTTCAGCAGCGGCGCGAGGTCGGCCGGACTGAACGCGCGGCGGATCGGCGTCAGTTCGGGCGCGTCCATCCAGGGATAGTCGGCGCGCGCAGGATCCCAGAAATGTTGATGGGCGTCGATGATCATGGCTTACGCCCCACCCGGCAGCGGCGCGCGCGCATCGACGAGGTTTCGCGCACGCAGCTCCTGCCAGAAGGCCGCCGGCACCGCCGTCTCCGACATTGCGATGTTGTCGGCGACCTCGCCGGCATTGCGCGCGCCCATCACCGCGACCGTCACCGCGGGATGAGCCATGCAGAACTGGAGCGCGGCGGCTTTCAGCTCGGTGCCATGCTTGCGGCAGAGCGCGTCGAGCTCCAGCGCCCGCGCAACCAGCGACGCATCGGCGTCCTGATAGTTGAACTTCGCGCTCGTGTGCGGATTGGCCAGGATGCCGCTGTTGTAGATGCCCCCGAGCAGAATGCCGATGCTCTTGGCCGTACAGACCGGAAACAGCGCATCCAGCGCGCCCTGGTCGAGCAACGTGTAGCGACCGGCGAGCAGGAAGCAGTCGACCGGCACGGCCTCGGCAAAACGCGTCAACATCTCCGACTGGTTCATGCCGGCGCCGATCGCCTTAACGGTCCCGTCTTCTCGCAGCCGCTGCAGCGCGCGGAAGGCGCCGGTGACGGCCTCGTCATAGTGATCGTCGGGATCGTGCACCAAGAGGACGTCGACGCGGTCGAGCCCGAGGCGAGCGAGGCTTTCCTCCACCGAGCGCATCACGCCGTCATAACTGAAATCGAACACTGGGCGCTCGAGGGATGTGCCTTTGTAGTGCTCGTCCTCGGCAGCGCCACCATGGGGGGCGCGCAGCAGGCGGCCGACCTTGGTCGAGATGGCATAGGAGTCGCGCTTCTGTTGCCGCAGGAAGGCGCCGAGACGCCGTTCCGCGAGGCCAAAGCCATAGAGCGGCGCGGTATCGAAGAGACGCACCCCGAGCGACCAGGCACGCGCGATCGTCGCGTCCGCATCGGCATCGCTGACCGGGCTGAACAATCCGCCGAGCGGGGCGGAACCGAGACCGATTGAGGTGACGTCGAGCGAGCCGAGCCGCGACCGTTTCATTCCCATTGCCTTCCAATTCCAACGATACAAATATCATCTCCCCCGCTCGCGGAAACCGCAAGCGGGGGAGGCACGCAGGAGCGCGGGGCTGGCAGCGCTCCTACTTTAACATCTGCGCGACGTTGTCCTTTGTCACGAGATCGAGGCCGGTGTAGACGATCTCGGGCACCTTCTCGCCCTTCTTGATGGCAAGCAGCGTGTCCATCGCTTTTTCACCCATCTCGAACGGACGCTGGCCGACCAATGCATTGGCATAGCCGTCGCGCAGCAGCTCGAGCTGCATCTTCAGCGTATCGGCGACGACAAGCGTGAACTTGCCGGCATCGATGTCCTTCTTGTTCCTGGAGGCAAAGGCCTTGAAGCCCTCCGGGGCGAACATCGGCCAGCCGCCGATGGGAACGATCGCGGCGAGATCAGGCGTTGCGGTGCGCATATCCGTCATCTGCTGCACCGCGAGCGCGGGATCGTCGTTGCAGAATGTTGGTGAGCCCGCAACCTCGGTCCATTTCGAGCCCTTCAACGCTCGCGCACGCCATCGACCCGCTCGGCGAGGTTCTTGGCGCCGGGGCCGCCCGAGACCATGGCGTATTTACCGCCGTCGGGCCGCATCTTCAGCAATTCCTTGCCGAGCGCGACGCCGAACTCCTTGTTGTTGGTGCCGATATAGGCGATCCGCTTGGAGCCGGGCGCATCGGCATCGAAGGTGATGACGGGGATGCCGGCGGCCGTCGCCGCCTCGATCGACTTGGTCATGGCCGCGACGTCGGCGACCGAAATGGCGAGACCATCGACCTTCTGGGTGACGAAGTCCTGGATGATCTGGGCCTGCGTCGCCGGCTCGTGCTCGACCGGTCCCTTATAGATGCACTCGATGTTGCCGAGCTCCTTGGCGCGCTTCAGGCAGCCGTCGCGCGCAAAATCGAAGAACGGATTGTTCATCGCCTTGGGCACGATCACGAAGCGGTAGTTCGCGGCGAATGCCGGCGTCGCCATCATCGCCACCGCGATACCGGCAAGAAGCAGTTTCCTCATTGTCTCCTCCACCCTTGTTTGGTGCCCGTCCTCTCGAAACGCCCGGGAAGCGGACAGGCAGTGTTATCGTTGTCTTCCCGAAGCGACGTCATTTCAGGTCATCCGCGAGCGGATGCGGTCGACCAGCACGGCCAGGATGATGATCACGCCCACCAACGTCTGCTGCCAGTAGGAGGAGACCTGCGCCAGCACGAGACCGTTGCGGATCACTTCCAGCAGCACGCAGCCGACGATGGCCCCGAGCGGGCCGCCGATGCCGCCGGCGAGATTTGCGCCGCCGATCACCGCCGCCGCGATCACGTTGAGCTCGTAGGACGTCGCCATATTGGCCGGCGCCGACCCCAGCCAGCCGGAGATGATGATGCCCTGCAGGCCTGCGGCGAGCGCGCAGATCACATACACCTCGATCTTTACCCGCACGACCGGGATGCCGGTGAGTTCGGCCGCCTTCTCGTTGCCGCCGAGCGCGAAGACGTGGCGCCCGAACGAGGTATGGTGCAGCACCACGGCCATCGCCAGCGCGAGGATCACCAGATAAATGAAAGGCACGGGCAGGCCGAGCACGTCACCCGAGGTGAGCGCGTAGAAGCGATCGGCATCGGGCCCGCCGGGAAAGCTGCCACGGCCGTTGGAGACGACATAGCCGAGCCCGCGCACGATCGAGAGCATGCCGAGCGTGGTGACGAAGGGCGACAGGCCGAGCACCGCGATGCAGAAGCCGTTGACGAGCCCGGCGATCAGCGCGACGCCGAGCCCGGCGAGGATGGAGACCAGCAGAATCAGGCCGGGCACGTTGGCCAGCACCGTCTTGCCGTCGGCCGCCATGTGCACGAACAAGGCGCCGGCGGGCGAGCCAGGCGCCGACAGCTCGGTCATCACCATCGAGGTGATCATGGCGGAGAAGCACATCATCGATCCCACAGAGAGATCGATGCCGCCGGTGATGATGACGAAGGTGACGCCGAGGGTTGCAATGGCGATGAATGAAAAATTCTTCGCCACGTTCTGTATGTTGCCTTCGGTAAAAAAATACGGGCTGGCGAAATGCATGATCACCAGCAGCACCGCCAGCGCGAGCAGAACGTAACCGGTCTGGGAGGCGAAGATGCCGCGCTGCCACCATCTGATCTTGCCGACATTGGAGAAGGTGATCGGGGATTCCATGGGCATGGCCATCACGCCGCCTCCTTCGCGCCGGTGATGAGAGCGGTGATCTCCTCAGGGGAGGTCTGGTGGATCGCCTTGTCGGCCCGCTTCTCGCCGCGGCGCATGACGACGACACGATCGCACACCGCGAAGACATCGGGCATGCGGTGCGAGATCAACATCACCGCGACGCCCTGCTCCTTCAGCCGGTGAATCAGGCCAAGCACCTGCTCGACCTGGCGCACCGAGATCGCAGCGGTCGGCTCGTCCATCATCACCAGCCGCGCATTGGAGAGCCGCGTCCGCGCGATCGCGACCGCCTGGCGCTGGCCGCCCGACATCTGCTTGACGAGGTCGTCGGGGCGCGTCTCCGAGCGCAGCTCGCCGAACAGCTCCAGCGCGCGCGCCGCCATCGCCTTGTGATCGAGCAGGGCAATGGGGCCGAATTTGCGCTTGAGCTCGCGGCCGAGGAACACGTTGGCCGCCGCCGTGAGATTGTCCGATAGCGCGAGGTCCTGGTAGACGACCTCGATGCCGACGGCGCGGGCATCGATGGGCCGGCTGAAATGGACCGCGTTGCCCGCAAAGCGGATCTCTCCGTGGCTGGGACGGAAATTGCCGGCGATGATCTTGACCAACGTCGACTTGCCCGCACCGTTGTCGCCCATCAGGCCGACCACTTCGCCCGGGAAGACCTGCAGGTCGACGTCATGCAGCGCGCGGATCGCGCCGAACTCCTTGCCGATGCCGGTCAGCTCGAGGACCGGTGTCGCGTCAGCATTTGCCATCAGCGGGCTTCCTCAGACATGACGGTTGACCAGGGATTCCAGATATTCCTGCCGGCCTGAGCGCGGCTGCGGGTCGAACCCGGGCTCGAGCGCGCGGTCGGCAAGATCGGCGAGCGAACGCTGGCCTCCGAGAATGGCGCGGCCCT
>NZ_JALBHA010000639.1:0-3022 GCF_023006445.1 Bradyrhizobium sp. SHOUNA76 | reverse complement strand
ATGCTCACCCCAACTGCGAAACCAGCGTGACCAGCTCCGACTGGCGGTGCGCTCCTGTCTTCGAGAAGATCGACTTGAGATGGTTGCGGGCGGTTTCGCGGGAGATGCGAGCCAGGCGGCCGCCAGCATCGTGGCTGCGGCAAGGCTTGCTTTGGAGGTCATGGTCTTCATACTTCGGCCCAGTAGCGAATGAGGTTGTGATAGATACCTGTCAATTTGACCGTTTCGGGATCGTCACGCCCGAGCCGTTCCACCAGCGCCTGTATCGCGGTGTCGAGGTCAAAGATCATGCTCCGGGCTTGATCGTCCCGTATCATGCTCTGAAGCCAGAAGAAAGACGCAACCCGCGTTCCCCTCGTCACGGGGGTGACGAGATGGAGGCTGGTCGAGGGATAGAGCACGCAGTCGCCGGCTGGCAACTTCACTTCGTGCGAGCCGTAAGTGTCCTCGATCACAAGTTCGCCACCGTCGTACTCTTCCGGCTCGGCGAGGAACAGCGTGACCGACAGGTCTGTGCGGATGCGAAGGCCGGTCAGACGGTCACCGCGGATTGCGTTGTCGACGTGCAGGCCGAAATGGTGGCCACTGCTCGCCGCATAGCGGTTGAACAACGGCGGGAAGATCTGGAGCGGGATTGCCGCCGCGAGGAAACGCGGATTCGACGTCAGCGCCGAGATGATGCGGTTGCCGAGTTTTCGCGCGACGTCGCTATCGGGCGGCAGTTGCTCGTTGCGCTTGACCATCGCCGACTGCGCGCCGGCGGTGGAGCGGCCGTCCTCCCATTCGCTCGCGTCCATGATGCGGCGGAAATCCGCCACATCATCCTTGCTGAGAACGCCCGGCAGGCACGTCAACATGATCAGAACTTCGCTGTGGTCACGACATAGAACGCCCGGCCGGGCGCGACCGCCACGAACGGCACCGCGCTACGATAGAACGAGTCGTAATAGAGCTTGTTGGTCAGGTTCTGCGCGTAGAACTTCATGGTCCAGTTCTGGTCGATCTTCTTCTCGACGAACGCATCGAAGCGCCAATAGCTCGGCAACTCGTTGGTGTTGGCCGCAAAGGTGCCGCCGTAAACCTTCGAGCGGTACACCGCCTGCCCGCCGAGCTCCCAGCCGCCGTCGAACTTGTACTTGGTCAGCATGCTGAACGACTGGTGGGCAACGTTGGCAAGCTGCAGGCCGAGATTCGAGGCAACGCCGCTCTGCGTGACCTTCGACTGCATCAACACCAGGCCGCCAAAGATGCTCCAGCGATCGGTGATCTTGCCCTCGGCTTCGATGTCGATGCCCTGGATCCTATAGGCCGCGCCCGATGTCAGCAGGCCGGCGACGGTCTCGCGCGCGTTGTCCTTGGTGGTCTGGAACAGCGCACCGGTCACCAGCAGGTGGCGATCAGCAAGCTCCCATTTGGTGCCGAGCTCGATCGCCTTGTTGCGCTCGGGCCCGAGCAAGAGAGTCGAGTTGGGCGGAACACCGCCGTAGTCGGTGGCGGTCGCGTCTAGTTCAGAACCGAACGGATTGGCCGAGGTCGCGTAGGCTGCATAGATGCTGCCGATCGACATCGGCTTGTAGACCACGCCGACGTTGTAGTTCACCAGATCGGCGTTCTGCTTCACATAGCTGGCATTGTTCGACGCGCTCTGGCTATAGCCGTCGTAGCGCACGCCGCCGTTGACGATGATGGTGTCCTGCCAATTCGCGGTGTCCATCACATAGACGCTGCTGGTGTTGACACCGTAGCGCGTTGGATTTCCGACCAGTGAGGGCGTGCCGAAGCCGGAGAGGTTAGTGTACTGAGGCGAATACAGATTGACGCCCGAGATGGCCCCGGCGCTCGTGAAGGGCGAGCCGGCCAGCTCCGCCGCGAGACCGGCATAGCGGTCGATCGAGATGTTCTCGTTCGCATACTCGACGCCGAACACCGCGGTGTGCTTGACCCCGCCGGTGTCGAGCTTGAACGTGGCCTCGTTCTGGTTGGCCCACACGTCCACGTTCTGGTAGCGGCTCTGCGCGCTCGCCGTCGTGGTCCAGAGCAGCGGATTGGGGCTGGTCGTAATCGGGTTCTGCGGTAGCGTGCCGATGTAGTTGAGCACCGAGTGCTCGCCGCGCACCTTGCTCGTCAGCGTGATGGCCTCGTTGACCTTGTACTCGATGATGCCGGTGCCGAAATCCTGTCGCGCGGTCTGGAAGTCGCGATTGAGGAAGCCGTACCAGTTGCCGCGCGGAATGCCGGCCGAGGTCACCGGCACATTTCCCTGCCTGTAAAAGGGCACGCCGAAATCGGGATAGCCGCTGAGATCGGTATGGACATAGTTCGTGGTGATCTTGATGTCGCTGGTCGGGGTGTACTTGGTCGAGATGAAGGAACCCCAGCGATTGTCGGTCACATAGTTGCGGCCGGCCACGTTGGCGTCCTGGAACAGGCCGCCGGTGCGCACCGAGAAGGTCGGGTCGATGACCTGGTTGACGTCGAGCGTGACGCGCTTGGTCATGTCGGTGCCGAACTCGGAATCCACGCGCTGGAAGTTGCGATCACCGGCCTGCTTGGTGACGATGTTGATGGCGCCGCCGGCGGTGCCGCGGCCGGCGTAGGACGATGCCGGCCCGCGCAGAATTTCGATCTGCTCGGTGAAGAAGTTCTCACGGATGGACACGGCGGGATCGCGGATGCCGTCGATGAACACGTCGTTGCGCGCGTCGAAGCCGCGGATGAAGAAGCGGTCGCCGAAGGCGTTGCCGCCTTCGCCCGAGCCCAGCGTCACGCCTGCGGTGGAGCGGCCGATCTCCTTGAGCGTCGTCGCGTTCTTGTCCTCGAGCACTTCCTTGCTGAGCACCGTGATGGACTTGGGGGTGTTCAGCATCTTCTCGGGAAACTTGCCCGAGGCCTGGACGTGGTCGACCTTGTAGGGCGCGGCCGGATCGGCATAGGGATTGCCGTCGGGAGCGCCTGACGGCGCAGTCGGCGCCGCCTGCTGGGCCGCCTGTTCGCGTTGCGCGGCGCGACGAAGCGCGTTGCG
>NZ_JALBHA010000638.1:0-3043 GCF_023006445.1 Bradyrhizobium sp. SHOUNA76 | reverse complement strand
GTGGCCGCCGGCCTCGTCGCCGTCGCCGTCGGGCTGATGACGCTCGGGCGCGCGCAGGCGCAGCCCTATATTCTCGGCATCCTTGCCGTGCTGGCGATGGTCGGCCTCTTCAACCTGTTCGCCTTCGCCGCCGGTATTATCCGCTTCGCCGACCGCAGTCTCGATGATCCGGTCGTGGGGCGGATCGCCGATCATGGATTCGACGGGCTGGCGGTCACCGATGCCCGCGGCCACGTAGTCTATTCCAATGCCGCCTATCTGACCCTGACCGGGGCCGCCGGCCCGCAGGACGTGCGCCCGGTGGAACGCGTCTTCATCGGCAACCCCGATGTCTCCGAAGCCGTGTTCCGGTTGCTGAAGGCCGCGCGCGAGGGCAAGCGTCAGCAGGAAGAGGTGCGCATCTCCGGCCAGGACGGCAGCCAGGGCCGCTGGCTGCGCATGCGGGTGCGTCCGCTCGGGACCGGCAAGCGCGAGTCGAAATACGCGGTGTGGTCGATTGCCGACATCACCCGCGACCGCGAGCGCCAGGAGGACGTGTTCCAGGAGCTCCAGCACGCGATCGAATATCTCGATCACGCGCCGTGTGGCTT
Organism: Bradyrhizobium sp. SHOUNA76; assembly: GCF_023006445.1. Lineage (NCBI taxonomy): Bacteria > Pseudomonadati > Pseudomonadota > Alphaproteobacteria > Hyphomicrobiales > Nitrobacteraceae > Bradyrhizobium > Bradyrhizobium sp. SHOUNA76. Next base: position 2,453 of record NZ_JALBHA010000638.1, on the reverse strand, counting down.
CTTCTCGGTCAATCCGGCCGGCGAGCTCGCTTATGTCAACGCGACGCTGGCGAACTGGCTCGACTACGACCTCGCCGAGATCGGCTCGGGCGGCCTGAAGCTGACCGACATCGTCTCCGGCGACGGCGCATCGCTGCTGACCTCGATCGTGGCGGTGCCGGGCGAGGTGAAGACCGAGGTCTTCGACATCGATCTGCGCATGCGCACCGGCAAGACCATGCCGGTGCGGCTCTATCACAAGCTCGCCTTCGGCGCCGACGGCGCGCCGGGACCCTCGCGGACGCTGGTGATCAGCCGCGCTCGCGACGAGCGCAGCGATCCCGACCGCGCCGCCGAAGTGCGCTTCATGCGCTTCTTCGACCACACGCCGATGGCGATCGCGACCGTCGATCGCGGCGGCAACGTCGTGCGCGCCAATGCGCGCTATGCCAAGCTCGGACAGGCTCTCGGGCTCGACAGCGCCTCCAAGTCGATCTTCCGCGCGGTCAATTCGCGTGACCGGCACCTCCTGATCGCGGCCATCAACCAGGCCGCCGAGGGCCAGGCCGACATCGCGCCGGTCGAGGTGGCGCTGGAGGGGACCAAGGAGCGCTGGGGCCAGTTCTTCGTCACACCGGTCGATTCGGCCGAAAACGACGCGGAAGCCGCCATCGTGCACATGCTCGAGACCACCGAGCGGCGCGCGCTGGAGAACCAGATCAACCAGTCGCAGAAGATGGAGACGGTCGGCCAGCTCGCCGGCGGCATCGCCCACGACTTCAACAACGTGCTCTCCGCCATCATGATGGCGAACGACTTCCTGCTGAACGCGCACAAGCCGACCGATCCGTCGTTCCAGGACATCATGCAGATCAAGCAGAACGCGACGCGCGCTGCGACGCTGGTGCGGCAACTGCTGGCGTTCTCGCGGCGGCAGACGCTGCGGCCGCAGGTGCTCGATCTCGGCGACGCCCTGAGCGATCTCGCAATGCTGCTGCGCCGCCTGATCGGCGAGAAGGTCAAGCACGAGACCATCCACGGCCGCGATCTCTGGCCGGTCAAGGTCGACGTCTCCCAGTTCGAACAGGTGATCGTCAATCTCGCGGTCAACGCCCGCGACGCCATGCCCGACGGCGGCAAGCTGATCATCCGCACCGCCAACGTCACCACTGAGGAGGCGGCCAAGCTCGCCTACAAGGGCATGCCGGCGGCGGACTATGTCCGGATCGAGGTCTCCGACACCGGCACCGGCATCCCCGCCGACATACGCGACAAGATTTTCGAGCCGTTCTTCTCGACCAAGGAGGTGGGCAAAGGCACTGGCCTCGGCCTTTCGACGGTCTACGGCATCGTCAAGCAGACCGGCGGTTTCATCTACGTGGACTCCGAGCCGGGGCAGGGCACCTCGTTCCACATTTTCCTGCCGCGCCACCATGCCGAGCCTGACGTTCAGGTCGAGCAGGCGGCGGCTGCGGTCAGCGCGACCAACGGTGCTGCCAAGGAAGCCGCTTCCGTCGAGGCCAAGCCGCGGACCGATCTCACGGGGCAGGGCACCATCCTGCTGGTCGAGGACGAAGAGGGCCTGCGCGCGCTGAACGCACGTGGTTTGCGCTCGCGCGGCTACACCGTGGTCGAAGCCGAGAACGGCGTCGAGGCCATGGAGGTGCTGGAGGAGCAGAGCGGCGGGATCGATCTCGTCGTCTCCGACGTCGTCATGCCCGAGATGGACGGCCCGACCCTTTTGAAGGCGATGCGGGAGAAGAATCCCGACATCAAGTTCATCTTCGTCTCCGGTTATGCCGAGGACGCCTTCGAGAAGAGCCTGCCCGAAGGCCAGCAGTTCGACTTCCTGCCCAAGCCGTTCACGCTCAGCCAGCTGGTGGCGGCGGTGAAGGAGACGATGACCAAGCAGGGGTGAGGTTGAGAGGCGGCGCGCCGTTCCCGCAGTCTCCGGCATTGCGAGCGCAGCGAAGCAATCCAGACTGCCTCCGTGGAAAGACCCTGGATTGCTCCGTCGCATCAGCGCAAAATTGCTTCGCAATTTTGTCGCGAGCTCCTCGCAATGACGTGGTGAGAGAGCTGCGCCCGCAACGGCGAGGAAAAAGCGCAATTCCTGTCCAAATCCGCCGGTAACCGGCGACCACGGTTCCCTGGCGGGGCCGGCCAAATCCGCGTCAAATATGGGCTTTTGCCACATCCCCGCGACTGAGGGCCGCAGCCACAGGTTCCGAAACCGGCTTCACTTTTCGGGAAGTCTGCCCATCTTAAGCGCACGTCCCCATGCCGGGGATTTGGGAAACGCACATGAAGTTCTCGTTACGCTCCCGCAATCTCTTCAAGACGATCGCCGTCGTGCTGGCGCTTGCGCTGCCGACTGCGCTGGCGATCTCGTCCGCCGATGCGCGCGTCGGTGGCGGTTCCTCGTCGGGTTCACGCGGCTCGCGCACCTATTCGGCCCCGCCCTCGACCACGAC
>NZ_JALBHA010000637.1:0-3045 GCF_023006445.1 Bradyrhizobium sp. SHOUNA76 | reverse complement strand
GGCCGCCTGGCCGACGCCGCCGAGCCCGGCGACTACCTCGCCGCGGCCAAGGCGATCATGACCACCGATACCTTCCCGAAGGTCGCGACCGCGACCGTCAAGCTCGGCAAGGCCAAGGTCACCATCAACGGCATGGCCAAGGGCGCCGGCATGATCGCCCCCGACATGGCGACGATGCTGTCCTTCATCTTCACCGACGCACCGATCGCGCCCGCGGCCTTGCAGGCGCTGCTCAAGGCCGGCGTCGAAGATACCTTCAACGCCGTGACGATCGATGGCGACACCTCGACCTCCGACACGCTGCTGGCCTTCGCCACCGGCGCTGCCGCCGAGCACGGCGCACCCAAAATCAGCCGCGCCAGCGATCCGCGCCTGAAGGGCTTCGTCAAGGCCTTCAACCAGGTGCTCGCCAATCTCGCGGAGCAAGTGGCCCGCGACGGCGAAGGCGCGCGCAAGCTGGTCGAGATCACGGTCGAGGGCGCCAAGACCAAGGCCTCGGCACGCAAGATCGCGATGTCGATCGCGAACTCGCCGCTGGTCAAGACCGCGATCGCCGGCGAGGACGCCAATTGGGGCCGCGTGGTGATGGCAGTCGGCAAGGCCGGCGAGCCGGCCGATCGCGACAAGCTCTCGATTTCCTTCAACGGCATCCGCGTCGCCAGGAGCGGTGCGCGCGATCCCGACTATGACGAAGCCCAGGTGTCGGAGGCGATGAAGGCGCCGGAGATCGCGATCAAGGTCTCGCTCGGCCTCGGCAAGGGCCGCGACCGCGTCATGACCTGCGACCTCACCAAGGAATATGTCGCGATCAACGGGGATTACAGGTCGTAAATTCCAAGGCTGCCGTTCCGGGGCTCGCGAAGCGAGAACCCGGAATCTCGAGAGTCCGGGTTCGATGCTGACGCATCGCCCCGGAATGACGTCTCCATCTCACCCCGAAATCCGCGCGTCCGCGACCGCTTTCTTGAACAGCGCGTTCATCGCGTCCGAGATGCCCTGGGTCGGGCTCACCTCGAAATACAGTCCTGGCGAAGCGCAGCTCTGCATGTTCTGCGCGATCTCGCTGTTCGGCGACGGGCCATAGGGGCCGGCATTGAACGGATCGACCCACTTCATGTACCAGCCGTTGGTGGGCAGCGCGAGATAGGTCGTGTACAGCACGGCGACCTTGACGCCCCGATCCTTCATCGCCTTGCAGAGCGAAGCATTGAGCGGCGATTGGCACCGCGAGGAACCCGAGAGCGGCTTCAGGCAGCCCGTATTGCTTTCGTCGGCGACACCGTCGGAAACGAAAAAGAGGTACTTCAGGGGAGCGTTGGATTTACCGCTTCCGGGATTGGGAATCTCGTTGTTGATCGCCGGAAAGATGGTGCTGAACTGCGTGTCCTGATCCTTGGTATAGCTGTCGTTGTTGCCGTAGACGCCCATCAGGTCGATGTTGCCCGCCGCCGTCTTCGCGCTCGACAGATTCGAGGACAACGGGAAAAGCGCACGCAAGCCGATCGTCTTTGACGCCGCGCCGAAATCGTAGATCGCCATGCGGAACTGGTTCGAATAGGTCTGGCTCGCGGCAGCAGTGTCCATCAGCGATTGCGTCGCGCTACGCAGCACATCGATCCGCGTGGTCACGCCAATGCTCTTGGCCAGATTGTAGTAATTGTTGGGGTCGTTGTAGTCGTGACAGGCGAAGGCGCACTGGTCGTTGGGTTTGAAGCTGTTGCCGGTGGTCGCATTGACCAGCTTGGTCACGTCGGCCGGCGTGGCCGCCACGCCCATCGACGGCGAATTGTCCAGCAGCAGGTAGAAGTCGACATAGAGCGGCATGCTTGCCGTCGCCGTCGACGTGCCGCTCGCCGTCAGCGCGGTCTTGCCGATCACGCCGAGGAACATGGTGTTGATGCTGCCGCTGAACGCGACGGTCGAGGTGACGGTCGAGCCGTTCTTGACCACGGTCGGCGTGACGCTGTCGAGCGTATAGCCGGTCAGGTTGGCGACGTTGGCATTGAAGATGTTCCTTGCGTCGGTGACGCCGACCGGGATTGCACCGTCCGACGTCATCGTGCCCGCAGCCGCAAAGGCCGGCGAAGCCTTGGCGATCGCGCCGACACTGGCCGCGTCGGCCGCGGCCTGCAGCTTGGCCCGCATCTGCGTCGCGCGGGAGTAATCGACCGCGCAACCGACCACCGTGATCAGGGGCACGCAGGCGAGTGCGAAAATCACCGCGATATTGCCGCGCCGGTCGCGGACAAACCGGCGGATGGTGGTGGGAAGCGCAGCGCGCATGGACCGAGCCCGGAATGGATTAAATATGTTTCCACTCTAGGAACCGTTGATTAAATATGACTTATGGCAGCCGTAAGTATCCGGGCCGTCACCGGTTAACGAACTGTTACCGATGATCTTCAGCGAGCGACACATTCACGCATGGCCGATCTCAAACTGACACTGGTGGTGGCCTGCGCGCTGGTCGACGCCGACAAGCGCGTCCTGATCGCGCAGCGCCCCGAGGGCAAGACGTTGGCCGGCCTCTGGGAATTCCCCGGCGGCAAGTGTGAGCCCGGCGAGCGGCCGGAGCAGAGCCTGATCCGCGAGCTCCACGAGGAGCTCGGCATTACCGTCGCCGAGCCGTGCCTGGCACCGCTGACCTTCGCGAGCTACGGCTACGAGAGCTTTCATCTGCTGATGCCGCTCTATATCTGCCGGCGCTGGGAGGGACAGGTTGCGCCGCGCGAGGGCCAGACCCTCGCCTGGGTCCGTGCCAACAAGCTGCGCGACTATCCGATGCCGCCCGCGGACATTCCGCTGATTCCGCATTTGATTGATTTGTTGATGTGAGAGCCGTGCCCCGGACGCAGCGCAGCGCCCCCGGCGATGCGAAGCATCGTCCGGTGCGGTGCGCTGCAAAGCCGGGGCTCACGCAGCAGCAAGACTGGGTCCCGGCTCTGCGCAGCAGCGTTGCACGCTGCAGCGCGTCCGGGACACACGTCACCCTTTGCCGGCCTTCTTCACCGCCTCGGCCAGGCTCGCTTTGGCCGAGCCGGGCTT
>NZ_JALBHA010000636.1:0-3051 GCF_023006445.1 Bradyrhizobium sp. SHOUNA76 | reverse complement strand
GAGGCCGTTGCCCGCGGCGAGCGTGAAGGTGATGTCCTGCACGATGAGGCGCTGGTCGCCGGGCGGCACCATGGCGACGCCTTCCACCGAAAGCCGGCTGGTGGGCGCCTGCAACTGGGTCGGCATCGCCTGCGCCGGCATCTGCTCCAACAGGCGCGTGAGGCGATGCCAGCTCTGGCGTGCCGCGACAAAGGATTTCCAGTGCGCAATGGCGAGATCGACCGGTGCAAGCGCGCGGGCGGAGAGGATCGAGCCGGCAATGATAATGCCGGCAGTCGCCTCCTGGTGGATGACCAGATAGGCGCCGACCGCGAGCACGGCCGATTGCAGCATCATGCGCAGCACCTTTGCGACCGCACCGAGGCCGCCGGCAACGTCGCTCGCACGCTGATTGCCGGCGAGATATTTTTCGTTGGCCTCGCTCCAGCGCGCGTTCATCCGGCCGGCCATGCCCATCGACACCATGACTTCGGCGTTGCGGCGGCTGGCCTGGGCGAGATCGTTGCGCTGGGCGGCAAGGCCCATCGCCTCGCGCGCCGGCTGGCGGGACATGAACTCGGTGACCAGCGTCAGGCCGACCAGGATGATGGCGCCGATCAGCGCGGTGATGCCGATCATGACGTGGAAGGCGAAGCAGATGGCCAGATAGAGCGGCAGCCAGGGCAGGTCGAAGAATGCGCTCGGGCCCATGCCGCCGAGGAACGAGCGGACATTGTCGAGATCACGCAGCGGCTGGAGACCTTCGTTGCGGCTGCCCACCAGGAGCGGCAGGCGCACGATGGTATCGAACACGCGCTTGTTGAGGGCTTCGTCCAGGGCGGTGCCGACCCGCCCCAGGATCCGGTTGCGGATCATGTCGAGCACGCCCTGCGCCATGTAGAGGAAGCAGGCGAGGATGATGAGGCCGACAAGGGTGGGAATGCTGCGGCTCGGCAGCACCCGGTCGTAGACCTCCAGCATGAAGATCGACCCGGTCAGGTAGAGCAGGTTGATCATGCAGCTCATCAAGCCGACGCCGACGAACGCCGTGCGACAAGCGCGCAAGGCGTCACCGAGCTCTGAACGGCGGACGCCAGGGATGGCTGCCATCGGTCTGGTCTCTTTCCGGTGAGAGGCAAAGCCCCTGATTTCAAAGGCGAAATCAGAAGTACTTGACCCGGATTAACATCGCGTTTTCCGCCCGTCCAACGCAGTCGACCTAATCCAGGCCTCCATAAGCCACATCTACCCCTGATGGCCTCGCGCGCAAGTCCGGAATTTCACAGGCTTGCGGCTTTTTCTTGCGGGCTTTCAGGCTCTTCCCGGAAAAGCAGAGCCCGAAAGTTCCGATCCGCGGAGCGCGCTAGAACCGGCCCCCGCCACGCACCAGCCGCACCACCAGCAGCAGGATGACCGCGCCGATGGCGGAATAGATGATCTCCGACACCAGGCCCGTGCCGAGACGAATGCCAAGTTTCGGAAACAGGAAGCTCGCCACCAGCGCGCCGGCGATGCCGACCACGATGTCGCCGATGATGCCGAACCCGGTCCCGCGCACAACCTTGCCGGCGAGCCAACCGGCCACCAGGCCGACGAACAGGATGACAAGCAGGCCTTCGTTGGAAATGTACATAAGTGAGGTCCCTCTCCGTGAACGGAGCCATGGAACGGGAACCGGGATGAATGGGGCGTGAATGCTGTTCCCCGGCGGCTGGTTGCGGCTGGGAAGAGAAAAAGCCGAAAACAACCCCATGCACAGTAGCCAAGTCGGTGTTGTCGCAGAAAAATTTCGAAGTGAGTGTTACGGCACTGCGGCCGCCTGCTCCGCCAGCACACATCGCGCCGCCCGGCCCGGCCCGACCTCCACATTCGCAGGCAATTGCTCCAGGCAACGAGGCTGGGCCGCCGAACAACGGGGGGCGAAGGAGCAGTTGTGGGGCTTTTCGCCCAGCGAGGGCGGCGTGCCGGGGATGGTTTCGAGGCGCTGCCCCCGCTTGGCGCCGTGGATGGTCGAAGCGAGCAGGCCCTTGGCATAGGGGTGCACGGGCGAGCGGACGATGTCGCGCAAGGTCCCCTGCTCCACGATCTGGCCGGCATACATCACCGCGACGCGGTCGCAGATCTCGATCGCGACGCCGATGTCGTGGGTGACGAAGATGACGGACATGCCGAACTCGCGCTGCAGCTCGCGCAGCAACAAGAGGATCTGGATCTGCACGGTGGCGTCGAGCGCCGTGGTCGGCTCGTCCGCCAGCAGGATTTTTGGACGGCAGGCCAGCGCCAGCGCAATCATGGCGCGCTGCCGCATGCCGCCGGACATCTCGTGCGGATAAGCCTCCAGCCGCCGCTTGGCGGAGGGGATACGCACGACCTCGAGCATTTCCAGCGCCCGCGCCCTGCCCTCCGCGTAACTCTTGCCTTCGTGGCGCACGACACTTTCGGCGATCTGCGCGCCGATGGTGTAGACCGGGTCCAGCGCCAGTGCCGGCTCCTGGAAGATCATCGAGACGGTCTGGCCGCGGAACGACGACAGCTCCTCGTCGTTCATGGCGAGCACGTCGCGACCCATCACGTTGACCGTGCCCGAAATCTGCGTGCGCTTCTTCGGCAGCAGCCGCATCAGCGCACGCAAGGTCACGCTCTTGCCAGAGCCGGATTCGCCGAGCAGGCCCAGCACCTCGCTGGTTCCGAGCGAGAGGCTGAGATCGTTCACGGCATAGACCGTGCGCTCGCCGGTGAAGCGGATGTTGAGGCCTGAGATCTCGACGAGATTTGTCATGACGGCAGTTTCGGCAATCGATCGTGATAGTCGGTGACGCGCTGGAAGGCGGCGCCGATGGTGAGCAGGGTCGCTTCATCGAAGGAGCGGCCGATCAGCTGCATGCCCACAGGAAGGCCGCTTTTGGTGAAGCCGGACGGTACGGTGAGCGACGGCAGGCCGAGATAGTTCACCGGGCGGGTGAACAGGGTCAGGCGCTGCACCATGGCCGGCGCATTGGGGCCGCCGCCGACATCGCTCTCCTCGATCGTCGGCGCCGGCACCGGCGAGGCCGGTGCGATCACCGCATCGAC
>NZ_JALBHA010000635.1:0-3067 GCF_023006445.1 Bradyrhizobium sp. SHOUNA76 | reverse complement strand
TCGGCTCCATGCTGGCCGACCGCGCCTCGTTCCCGGGCCTTGCCGACTACGTCGCCACCAAGGCAGCCGTGGTTGGCTACACCAAGGGCGCGGCACGCGACCTCGGCCCGCGCGGCATCACGGTGAACGTGGTGCAGCCCGGCTCGATCGACACCGACATGAACCCGAAGGATGGCGGCGAGTTCGCCGAGACCCAGCGCAAGCAGCACGCGCTGCAACGCTTCGGCCGCCCTGAGGAAGTCGCCGCCGGAATCGTCTTTCTCGCAAGCCCGGAAGCCTCCTTCGTCACCGGCACGGTGCTCAATGTCGACGGCGGCTTCGGCGCCTGATCCGAGCCGCCACTCTTCAAGTCAAGGAATACGCAGATGATCGAACTCAGACCTTTCGCAAAGCTCGGCGGCGCCGACCACGGCTGGCTCAAGGCCAAGCATCATTTCTCCTTCGCTAGCCACTATGACCCCAACAACATGGGTCACGGCGCCTTGCGGGTGTGGAACGACGACGAGATCGCGCCGAACACCGGCTTTCCGGCCCATCCCCACGCCAACATGGAAATCATCACCTATGTGCGCGAGGGCGCCATCACCCATCAGGACAGTCTCGGCAACGAGGGCCGCACTGAAGCGGGCGACGTGCAGGTGATGAGCGCCGGCAGCGGCATCCGCCACTCCGAGTACAATCTCGAGCCGACGAGGACGCGGATCTTCCAGATCTGGATCGAGCCGACGGCGCGCGGGGGACAGCCGACCTGGGGATCTAAGCCGTTCCCGAAGGCGGACCGCTCCGGCAAGCTCGTGACGATCGCGAGCGGGATCGAAGGTGATACCGACGCGCTGCCTATTCGCGCCGATGCGCGGGTGCTCGCCACCACGCTGAGGGCCGGCGAGAGCGCGGAATACGCGCCGCAGACGTCGCGGCATCTCTACCTCGTGCCCGCGGCAGGCGCCGTCGAGATCAACGGCGTCCGCGTCAACGCCCGCGACGGCGCTGCGATCCGCGACGAAGGCCGGCTGACGATCACCGCGCTGGAAGATTCGGAGATCGTGCTCGTCGACGCAGCGTAGCAACGCTCTCCGTCATGGCCGGGCTTGTCCCGGCCATCCACGACCCTCCACGAGCGGACAAGAGCGTGGATGCCGGGACATCTAGCGCGAAGACGCGCTTCGCGCTTCTGCCCGGGCATGACGACCTCAACAACTAGTCAAACTCATCGTCCAACGGAGACCACACATGACCAAAGTTCTCGTCCTCTATTACTCCGCCTATGGCCACATCGAAGCGATGGCCAACGCCGTCGCCGAGGGCGCACGCGAGACCGGCGCCACCGTCGACATCAAGCGCGTGCCGGAGCTGGTGCCAGCCGAAGTCGCCAAAGCCTCCTATTACAAGGTTGATCAGGCCGCTCCCATCGCCAAGGTCGATGACCTCGCGAATTACGACGCGATCATCGTCGGCACCGGCACCCGCTTCGGCCGCATGGCCTCGCAGATGGCGAACTTCCTCGACCAGGCCGGCGGCCTCTGGGCCAAGGGTGCGCTGCACGGCAAGGTCGGCGGCGCCTTCACCTCGACTGCGACCCAGCATGGCGGCCAGGAGACGACGCTGTTCTCGATCATCACCAACCTGCTGCATTTCGGCATGGTCGTCGTCGGCATGAACTACGGCTTTACCGGTCAGATGAAGCTCGACGAAGTCACGGGCGGCGCGCCCTACGGCGCCACCACGATCGCCGGCGGCGACGGCAGCCGCCAGCCCAGCGCCAACGAGCTCGCCGGCGCACGCTATCAGGGACGCCAGATCGCGGAAACCGCCAGGAAACTCCATGGCTAAACTCCATGGCTGAGCGGCACGGCTGATGCGATCGCGGCATTCCCGTTCGGGAATGCCGCCCCTTTGGTGCGGCGGCTCAGGCCCGTTCGGTCTTCTTCTTGACGAGCTCGCGACCGATCGGCCGCACCGGCTCGCTCCGCAGCACCAGCGAGGTCGTGACGGCGCCAAATCCGGCAATGCGATCCACGATCGTCTCGAGGTCCTCAGGAGCGGGAACGAGCACTTTGAGCACGAAGCAGTCATCGCCGGTGACGCGATGGACTTCGATGATGTGGGGAATCTCTGCGAACCTCTTGAGGCAGGTCTTGATGTGCTCATGCGTGGTCCGCAGGCGCACCAGCGCCATCAGGCCGAGCCCGAGTGCGCGCGGATTGATGCGGGCGCCGTAGCCTTCGATGATCCCGGCTTCCTCGAGCCGTCTGACGCGCTCGGACACCGCGGGCTGGGACAACCCTACGGAACGGCCAAGCTCGGACAGCGGCACGCGCGCGTTGACCTGCAGCGCCTCCAGGATCTTCAGGTCCTTGGCATCGATGCTCCCGAAGCGATCCAACCGAATTCTCCATTTCACCTTGAGATCATCGGCAAACGGCCGATTGCGCCGATGACTTGCCATGTGATGCAGGACCGGGATCGGTCACACTGCGGCCTCATCTCAGATATCACGGGACGATCATGCACGACATCATCACATTGCCCGGCCTCGGCGGCTCAGGAGATACCCATTGGCAGACGCAATGGGAACGCTCCGAGCCGCGCTTCACGCGATTTCGGCCGGCAAGCTGGGACCGGCCGGAGCTCGACGACTGGGAGCAATCGCTGGAGCGGGCGATCGAGCGCTGCCCGAAGCCGCCTGTCCTGGTTGCCCATAGCCTCGCCTGCCTGCTGGTGGCGCATTGGGCCGCCCGCTTCCCAACGGCGATTGCCGGCGCATGTCTGGTCGCCGTCCCCGATCCCGACGGCGCCAATTTTCCTGCGGAAGCCGCCGCGTTCAAGCCTGTGCCGGAACGCGCCTTGCGCTTTCCGTCGCTGATCATCGCGAGCACGAATGATCCGTATGGCGCAATCGAGGTCTCGCAGCGACGAGCCCGCAGCTGGCAGTCCGGCCTGGTCGAGCTCGGCGCACTCGGCCACATCAATGCGTCGAGCGGGCTCGGCGACTGGCCGCAGGGGCGCGCGCTGCTGGACGCCTTTCGTGCGGGCCTTCCAAGATGACACGCGCAAAGCCCGCCCGTGT
>NZ_JALBHA010000634.1:0-3103 GCF_023006445.1 Bradyrhizobium sp. SHOUNA76 | reverse complement strand
GCCTGGATGGCCGCGAGCGTCGCCTCGGGCGTCTCGCCATAGCGGGGATAGGGCACGCACTCGCCGCGGCCGGTCAGCCCGTCCCGGCTGACCTCCCCCACGACAGTCACGGCCTCGGTTTTAGCCCCCCGGCTGATGGTAAAGCTGCCCGCGATCGGGAAGCGCTCGATTCGCGCCGCCAGGGAAGCAAATTTCATGGAAGTCATTTTGAACTCTGGCGAAATCTGAACCTGCTAGTTACCTCTAGCAACTAACATTAACCACTTGGGGATACCTTCTCTGGGTAAGGGCGCGTGCGCAACTCTCTGATCTTCTCCGCCCCGGCACGGGAGCGGACATCTTGAACAGCGATCCGAAGCTGGAGCGGATTGCCAAGGGCAACGCGCTGGCACTTTGCGCCACTGGGACCTGGACCGCGAGCTTCGCGCCGGTGCTGGAGCGGATCGTGGCCGACGCCGAGAAGCTGGCCGGCGGCCCCCAGAGCATCTTCATCGACGTCTCCGAGGTCGCCAAGCTCGACACCTTCGGCGCCTGGCTGATCGAGCGGCTGCGCCGCAGCCTGACCAATGGGCCCGTCGAGGCGCAGATCGCGGGACTCTCCGCCAATTATTCGAGCCTGGTCGACGAGGTGCGGCGGGTTAGGGCGACGGCCGTGGTCGACGGCGGCACGGTGACCATCACCGGCATGCTGGAGCAGATCGGCCGGACCGTGGCCGGTGTGGGCGGGACGGTTGCGGGCCTCGTCGACATGCTCGGCGCCGTGCTCGCGGCAGGATTTCGCGTCCTGATCCATCCGCGCTCGTTCCGCCTGACCTCGACCGTGCATCACATGGAGCAGGTCTGCTGGCGCGCGGTGCCGATCATCGTGCTGATCACCTTCCTGATCGGCTGCATCATCGCCCAGCAGGGCATCTTCCATTTCCGCCGATTCGGCGCCGACATCTTCGTGGTCGACATGCTCGGCGTGCTGGTGCTGCGTGAGATCGGCGTGCTCCTGGTCGCGATCATGGTCGCGGGACGCTCGGGCAGCGCCTACACCGCCGAGCTCGGCTCGATGAAGATGCGCGAGGAGATCGACGCGCTGCGCACCATGGGCTTCGACCCGATCGAGGTGCTGGTGTTGCCGCGCATGATGGCTCTCGTGCTGGCGCTGCCGATCCTCGCTTTCCTCGGCGCGATGGCCGCGCTCTATGGCGGCGGCCTCGTCGCCTGGCTCTATGGCGGGGTCGAGCCGGAGGCCTTCCTGCTGCGCTTGCGCGACGCCATCTCGATCGACCATTTCATCGTCGGCATCGTCAAGGCTCCGGTCATGGCCGCCGTGATCGGCATCGTCGCTTGCGTCGAGGGCCTCGCCGTGCAGGGCAGCGCGGAATCGCTCGGACAGCACACCACGGCCTCGGTGGTGAAGGGAATCTTCTTCGTCATCGTCATGGACGGCGTGTTCGCGATCTTCTTCGCCTCGATCGGGATGTGACGATGGCAGGCGAGATCCAAAATCCCATCATCCGCGTCCGCGATATCACCGTGCAGTTCGGCAGCACACGCGTGCTCGACGGCCTCAACCTCGACGTCAAGCGTGGCGAGATCCTTGGCTTCGTCGGCCCTTCCGGTGCCGGCAAGTCGGTGCTGACGCGCACCATCATCGGCCTCGTGCCGAAGGTCGCCGGCTCCATCGAAGTGTTCGGTGTCGATCTGGATTCCTCCAACACCTCGCAGCGCCGCAACGTCGAGCGGCGCTGGGGCGTCTTGTTTCAGCAGGGCGCGCTGTTCTCCTCGCTCACCGTGCGGCAGAACATCCAGTTTCCGATGCGTGAATATTTGCGGGTCTCGCAGCGGCTGATGGACGAGATCACCATGGCCAAGCTCACCATGGTCGGCCTCAAGCCCGAGGTCGCCGAGCGCTTCCCGTCCGAGCTCTCGGGCGGCATGATCAAGCGCGTGGCGCTGGCGCGCGCGCTGTCGCTCGATCCGGACCTCGTCTTCCTGGACGAGCCGACCTCGGGCCTCGACCCGATCGGCGCCGGCGACTTCGACGAGCTGGTCAGGACGCTCCAGCGCACTTTGGGGCTGACGGTTTTCATGGTAACCCACGACCTCGACAGCCTTTACACCGCATGTGACCGCATCGCCGTTTTAGGGAACGGTAAGATCATTGCGGCAGGGTCGATCGCCGACATGCAGGCCTCGCAGCATCCCTGGCTGAGGCAGTATTTCCATGGCAAGCGCGCCCGCGCGGTCATGGGTTGAGAGCTGGGTTGAGTAGCTGGGATGAGTAGCCGGAGCACCTGATGGAAACGCGGGCGAACTACGTCTTGATCGGGTCGTTCACGCTGGCGGTGATCGCCGCGGCGATCGGCTTCGTGCTGTGGTTTCAGTCGCTGCACACCACCAAGCAGCGCAGCCCCCTGCGCGTCGTGTTCGAGGGCCCGGCCGCGGGCCTGCGCAATGGCGGCAGCGTCAATTTCAACGGTATCAGGGTGGGTGAGGTGGTCTCGGTGAAGCTTGATAACCCGCGGCGGGTTGTCGCACTTGCCATGATCGAAAACAACGCTCCGATCCGCAAGGACACCCTGGTCGGCCTCGAATTCCAGGGCCTCACGGGCGTCGCCGCGATCTCGCTCAAGGGCGGCGACGAGGCCGCGGCCCCGCCGCCGCTCGACCAGGACGGCATCCCGACGCTGACCGCCGATCCCAACAAGCTCCAGGACGTCACCGAGGCGATCCGCGGCACGCTGCAGAACATCAACAAGATCGTCGCCGACAATCAGGAATCGGTGAAGAACTCGCTGAAGAATCTCGAGACCTTCACCAACTCGCTCGCGCGCAATTCCGAGAAGATCGATGGCGTGATGGCCAAGGTCGACGGCGTCATGCTCAAGGCCGACAATCTCATGCTCGGCCTCAACTCGCTCGCCGGCGGCAAGGACGGCGGCGAGCTGTTCCAGGCGGTGAAGTCGATCCGCGAGCTCGCCGACGATTTCGACAAGCGCTCCGGCGCGCTGATGGCCGACGGCCGTCGCACCCTCGGCGACATCAGCCGCGCCGTGAACAATTTCGACCGCAACCCGACCCGCGTGCTGTTCGGCGCCAGCAACAGCGCGCC
>NZ_JALBHA010000633.1:0-3106 GCF_023006445.1 Bradyrhizobium sp. SHOUNA76 | reverse complement strand
CCAGCGTCCAGAACGCGGTCGCGCCCTCGCCCGAGAAGAACGAGCAGTTGCGCGCGCAGCCGCCGCGCGGATCCCACCACGGCACGAATTGCTGGTCGCCGGCGAACTCGGTCACCACAACCGGCCGGGGCCGGCCCCAATAGGTCTTGAAGGTGAGGTTGGTGAGAATGCCGGCAGACAGAATGATCGTGACCAGCAGGAACACGATCGCGCGCCCCGACACCATCAACGGCCGGTCGGGCCTGATCATCTTGACCACGAGCGCCACAAGCGACGGCAGCACGAAGGCCCAGGCCACCCACATCGCAGCATCACGCGCGAAGCCCGCCCAGTCGTTCAGCTTGAGCGGAAAGGTTTTCGTTTGGGGATCGAAGAACAGCGACGCGAGCTTGAGGTCGAGCTCTGGATAGAGGCCGAAAACGACGCCGATCACGAGCCACAGCGCCAGGGCGATGAAGAGTCCAGTCCGGTTCATGGCGCGCGGTTTAGCGGAGTGGGACGGGGATGAAAACCCCGGCGGCGGGGCCCATCCTCCCCTGGAGGGGAGGATAGAAGGTCACCGCGCATCCGGCCTTGAATTCGACGGAAGGGGCGGGGGCGGCTCGCGCGGAGGTAGCGGATCGCGCCAGGCGCCGGCGTTGCGGCCGGCGATCAACCAGTAGACCACGCCGGCAACGATGCCGGCGCCGGTCATGATTTCGAGATGCCGGCGGACGACGCCTTCGAATTGGAACGTGTCGGAGTGAAACGGAACGAGACCGAGATAGCAGGCGAGCCCGACGAGGCCGCCGCCGACTGCGTAAGCGAGCGCGCTGCGGATATAGAGGGCCTCGGTGATCGCGACGATCACCGCCGCCGGAACCAGGGCAAAACCCGACACGAAAATGAAGCCGAATCCGAGCAGGATGTCGAGCGTGCCCTGATCGACGGGACCGGCGCCGAGATCGGCGAATTCCGGAAACAACAGCGCGACGACGACGATCATCCCGCCGACGAAACAGGCGGCGAGAAAGCCGATGAAGATGACGATGAGGCGGCCGATCAGGGACATCTGAGGGACTCGTGGAATATCACCGTCATTCCGGGATGGCGCGTAAGCGCCAGACCAGGAATCTCGAGATTCCGGGTTCGGTGCTGCGCACCGCCCCGGAATGACGGCCATAGACGCATATGGCCGGGTCAAGCCCAGCCATGACGAGCGTTGAATATGGCGCCATCCTCAATCCGTCATCGCCATGGCGCGCAACGCCTGGCGTTCGCGGGCGCTGAGCTTCTCGGTCTCCGATTTCAGCTGGCCGCAGGCGGCGAGGATGTCGCGGCCGCGCGGGGTGCGCACCGGCGAGGAATAGCCGGCGTTGAAGATGTATTCGGAGAATTTTTCGATCTGGTCCCAGTCCGAACATTCATAGGCCGTACCGGGCCAGGGATTGAACGGGATCAGATTGATCTTGGCGTGAACGCCCTTGAGCAGCTTCACCAGCAGTTTTGCATCGTCGAGCGAGTCGTTGACACCCTTGAGCATCACATATTCGAAGGTGATGCGCCGCGCATTGGAGGCGCCGGGATAGTCTCGGCAGGCCTGCAGCAGCTCCTTGATCGGATATTTGCGGTTGAGTGGCACCAGCTCGTTGCGCAGCTCGTCGCGCACGGCATGCAGCGAGATCGCGAGCATGACGCCGATCTCCTCGCCCGCGCGCACGATGTTCGGCACCACACCCGAGGTCGACAGCGTAATGCGGCGGCGGGAGATGCCGATGCCTTCATTGTCGCCGACGATCAAGAGCGCATCGCGCACCGCGTCGAAATTGTAGAGCGGCTCGCCCATGCCCATCATCACGATGTTGGTGACGCGGCGCGTGCCGTCTTCGCGATCGGCCCAGTCATTCAGGCGATCGCGTGCGACCATCACCTGCCCCACGATCTCGCCGGCGGTGAGATTGCGTACGAGGCGCTGCGTGCCGGTGTGGCAGAACGAGCAGTTCAGCGTGCAGCCGACCTGGGAGGAGACGCAGAGCGTGCCGCGATCGGTCTCGGGGATGTAGACGCACTCGACCTCGTGGGCACGCTCGACATTGTCGCCGCTCGGCAGCCGCAGCAGCCATTTGCGGGTGCCGTCGTTCGAGATCTGCTCGGCGACGACCTCGGGCCGGTCGACCGTGAAGTGCTGCGCGAGCTCGGCGCGAATGCCCTTCGAGATCGAGGTCATGTCGTCGAAACTCTGGGCGCCCCGGAAATAGAGCCAGTGCCACAGCTGCTGCACCCGCATCTTGCGCTGCCCCGGCGCGACGCCGATCTCGCCGAGGCGATCGGCAAGCTCGGTGCGCGACAGACCGATCAGCGACGGCTTTGCCGGCGGCACATAGGTCTCGAGTGGCGTCTTCTCCACCAGGATTGCGTTATGCGGCTCGGTCGTCGGTTGCATTGAATGGACCTGAGTATGTGGTCGTTCCGGGACGACGCGAAGCGTTGAGCTTCCGGGTCTGGTCCTTCGGACCATCCCGGAATGACGGAAAACTTGGAACCGCCCCTATATAGCAACCGGAACACCCGATTGCGACCTTGATCGCCCTCAGCCTTAACGACTAGGCGTTACCGCCGACAATCCTGGGCGATCTTGTCCAGAGCCTGGGCGAGGCCCTTCAGCGAGAACGTATCGGTCGTCTCGGTGCCCTTGGCCGAGACGCCCTTGACCACCAGCTCGGCGGATTTGCGCATGGCCTCGACCATCCGCTCCTCCTCGGCCGCATTCTTGATCCAGAGGCCGTCGCCCTGCGTGTACATCGCGAAGGCGGCGCCACCGACCTCGACCGACGATTCAGAACCCGGCTTCAGCGCATAGCCGATCATGACCGAGACTTCGTTGTTCACTTTCTCCGCCGGCCGGGTCGAGACGAAGGCATAGGCGGGATCGCGCGGCCGATTCGGCGGGTTGGTCTTCGACGACGATGGCTTGGCCAGCGCGAAGCAGACCTTCTTGCCGTTGGGCGTCGCCGAATAGGCGCCCCAGGTGCCGAACTGGCCGATCAGTGTCGGCTCGGCGCCACCCGCAACTGCCGCGGGCGGGGCTGCCGGCTTGCTCTCGGGCTTTGCAGCCGACTTCGCCGCT
>NZ_JALBHA010000632.1:0-3117 GCF_023006445.1 Bradyrhizobium sp. SHOUNA76 | reverse complement strand
GAGCGCCGGCAGCAGAAGACCGTGGCGCAGCAGATCGCATCGAGCGAACCGGTATCCGAGTATGCCCGCCGGCCCGCGCCGCAGGGCCTGGACATGCATGGCCGTCCCGCGCCTGTTGCGCCGGCGCCACAGGGCGACGACCATCTTGATATCCCGGCCTTCCTGCGGCGGCAGGCGACCTGAGGATTGTTACAATAAGGCAGACGAAAAAAGGTCCCGGCAACAAGCTTGCCGGGACCTTTCCTTTTGTCCCGTGCATACCCGGATTGCGCAGTCAAGCAACTGATTTTAAATCATTAATTACGTGTTCGGGTGTTCAGTAGAATTGCCGGCAGCGGCCCAAAACCTCGGCGCAATTTGGTTAAGCCTTGGCGCGAATACGGCAGGTTTGGGGTAACAATCGGTAAAAAAGCGTGAGTTGGCGCTGTTTGAGGCAGTGACTATGGTTTGCCGTGACTTGGGGATACGGATTCGCGGCGCCGGCACTGGCCGGCCAAGTGGGTCTAGTATAAGTCGCAGTGGGTCGTAGTGGGGCGGGTTCCTGATGAAATTTAGCCGGCAAACAACGCTTCGTGCGCAAGCCTCTGTGGCAGGCGTGGGCGTTCATTCCGGTCTTCCCGTCACCCTCACGCTTGGGCCTGCGCCTGTCGACGCGGGCTTTATTTTTGTCCGGACGGGCCTTGAGGGAAGTGATCGCGAAGTTCAGGCGACCGCTGACCAGGTGATCGCGACCGACTTCGCCACCGTTCTCGGCGATCGCAACGGTCCGCTGGTCTCCACTGCCGAGCACGTGCTTGCTGCACTGCGGGGCATGGGTGTCGACAACGCCACGATCGAGATCGACGGTCCGGAAGTGCCGATCATGGACGGCAGCGCTGCGGCCTTCATTGCGGCGATCGACCAGGCCGGTATCGTGACCCAACCGGCACAGCGCCGCTTCATTCAGGTTTTGAAGCCGATCTCGGTCAAGATCGGCGACTCCTTCGGCGAGATCAGGCCCTACGCCAATGGGTTCTCCGTCGAGGTCGAGATCGACTTCACCAATCCCGTCATCGGCCAGCAGGCTTACGCTTTCGACCTCAATCCGGAACGTTTCCGCCGCGAAGTCGGCCGGGCCCGGACCTTCGGTCTGATGTCCGACGTTGCGCGGCTCTGGAGCGCGGGTTATGCCCTCGGCGCCTCCTTCGACAACACCGTCGTGTTCGACGACGAGCGGCTGCTCAACACCGAGGGCCTGCGCTACGCCGATGAATGCGCCCGCCACAAGGTGCTGGACGTGATCGGCGATCTCTCGCTGGCCGGCCTGCCGCTGCTTGGCGCCTACCGCTCGGTGCGTGGCGGCCACAAGCTCAACCACGCCGTCCTGACCGCGTTGCTCGCCGACCGTACCGCCTGGCGGGTGGTCGAGGGCGAGGCGGCCCGCCGCACCACGCGTCCCCAGGGCGAAGTCGGTCGCGGTATCGTCGGGGGCCGGATTGCTGCGGCCTACGGGCCCGACGTGTCCTGACGGCCCTGCTGTCGCAGGCCCTGGCCGCGGCTTACCCCGGGAAACTCCCGGTAACCATGATCGGCTAGGATTGCGGCGCGTTCGCCTTAATCCGGGCGAAATGCCTGCCTATCCGGTTGGTTAAAGATCGCTTTTCGGATACATCGGCGTGGTCGCATGGCAGGCACCACGGTTACATTTCGCGCCCATGACGGGGTTCATGGGCTGGCGGGCACCGCATCACAGGGCGTCAGGGCTTAAACTCATGTCGGCACAGCGTATGACGCGCGGATATTTCTCGGTCTCGCCGCGAGCCCGTGGGCCGCTTCAGGCCGTCACCTTCATCATGCTCGCGTTGCCGCTCGCCGGCTGCGGCACCGGCTCGCTCTGGGACAAGTTCACTGCCAAGGACGACACTTTCGTCGAGGAGCCCGCCGACAAGATCTACAATGAGGGCCTGTACCTCATGAACGAGAAGAAGGACATGAAGGCGGCGAACAGGAAGTTCGAAGAGGTCGACCGCCAGCATCCTTATTCCGAATGGGCCCGCAAATCGCTGCTGATGTCGGCCTATGCGTCCTACCAGGGCGGCGACTTCGACGGCTGCATCGGCGCCGCCACCCGCTACGTCACGCTGCATCCCGGCAGCCCGGATGCGGCCTATGCGCAATATCTGATCGCGGCCTCCCATTACGACCAGATCCCGGACATCAGCCGCGACCAGGCCCGCACCGAGAAGGCGATCGCCGCTCTGGAAGAGGTGGTGCGCAAATATCCCAACTCGGAATATGCGACGTCGGCCAAGGCCAAGATCGAGGGTGCGCGCGACCAGCTCGCCGGCAAGGAAATGAATGTCGGCCGCTACTACGCACAGAAGCGCGACTACACGGCGGCGATCAACCGCTACAAAACCGTCGTCACGCAGTACCAGACCACCCGCCATGTCGAGGAGGCGCTGTTCCGGCTCACCGAGGCCTATTTGGCGATCGGCATCGTCGGCGAGGCGCAGACCGCGGCGGCCGTGCTTGGGCACAATTTTCCTGACAGTCGCTGGTACAAGGACGCCTATAATCTTGTAAAATCCGGCGGTCTCGAACCGAGCGAGAATCAGGGGTCTTGGATCAGCCGGACCTTCAAGAAGATGGGTCTCGGCTAGGAAATTTGGTTCCATGCTGGCGCGTCTGTCGATCCGTGACATCGTCCTGATCGAACGGCTCGATATCGAATTCGCCACCGGCCTTGCGGTTTTGACCGGCGAGACCGGTGCGGGCAAATCCATCCTGCTCGATGCCTTTGCGCTGGCGCTCGGCGGCCGCGGCGATGCCGGCCTCGTGCGCCACGGCGCGGAGCAGGGGCAGGTCACTGCCATGTTCGATATCCCCAAGAATCACCCAGCGACGAAGATCCTCGCCGAGAACGGTCTGGAGGACACCGGCGAGATGATTCTCCGCCGCGTGCAGCTCGCCGACGGCCGCACCCGCGCCTTCATCAACGACCAGTCGATCAGCGTGCAGACGCTGAAGGCGGTCGGTGCCGCCCTGGTCGAGATCCACGGCCAGCACGACGAGCGCGCGCTGGTCGATGCCGCCACCCACCGCCGCCTGCTCGATGCCTTCGCCGGCCTGGAGAAG
>NZ_JALBHA010000631.1:0-3117 GCF_023006445.1 Bradyrhizobium sp. SHOUNA76 | reverse complement strand
AACCGACGGCACCGATCACGGCACCGGCACGATCGCGCTGCTCGCCGGCGGCGCCGTGAAGGGCGGCCGCGTCATCTCCGACTGGCCGGGCCTCAAGCTCGCCAACCTCCATGAAGGCCGCGACCTCAGGCCCACCACGGATCTGCGTTCGGTGATCAAGGGCGTGCTGCAGGACCAGTTCGGCCTGTCCGATCGCGTGCTGGCGGAAACGGTGTTTCCGGACAGCGCCGCAGCACGGCCGATGAAGGGATTGGTGGTCTGACTTAATCTCTCCCCGCTCTTTGCGGGGAGAGGTCGGATGGCGCAGCCATCCGGGTGAGGGGCAGGGCACATTGTTGCCCAAGAGGTAGTCCATCCGACTCGCACAACAGCAGTGCGTGCGACGCGCGCTTCGTTTACAATCGATATCGAACTCGCGGAAGCAGCCCCTCACCCCACCCTCTCCCCGTAAGAACGGGGCGAGGGAGTGAGAGGGCGGTGCATCCCTTACGAGCCCCGCCTCCAGGAGACCACACCCATGTACATCGCCATGAACCGCTTCCGCGTCGCCAAGGGCTCCGAGGTCGCCTTCGAGCAGGTCTGGCTCAGCCGCGACACGCATCTGGACAAGGTGCCGGGCTTTGTCGAATTCCATCTGCTGCGGGGCCCCGAGCTCGAGGACCACACGCTGTACGCCTCGCACACGGTGTGGGCGAACCACGCGGCGTTCGAGGCCTGGACCAAGTCGGAAGCATTTCGTGCCGCGCATCACCGGGCCGGCGACAACAAGCCGCTCTATCTCGGTCATCCCCAGTTCGAAGGCTTTGAGGTGATGCAGACCGTCGGACGCGGCGCGAAGTAGCGCCACGCCTCGCACGTCAGCCCAGAGTGATCTTGTCGATCTCCGCCATCTCCTCCGCGCTGAGCTTCCAGGCAATCGCTTTGACGTTCTCCTCGATCTGCTCGACGCGCGTGGCGCCGGCGATCACGCTCGACACCTGCGGTCGCGCGGCGAGCCAGGAGAAGGCGAGTTCGAGCATCGAATGGCCCCGCGTCTTGGCAAAAGCCTGGAGCTTCTCGACGATGTTCTCGTTGCGTGGCGTGACGTAGCGGTCGCGCAGCCGCGGCACCTTGCCGAAGCGGGTATCATCAGGCGCGGCCTCGCCCTTCCGGTACTTGCCGGTCAGAAGTCCGCTGGCGAGCGGGAAGAACGGCAACAGGCCGAGCCTGTATTCAGTTGCCGCCGGCAGCAGGTCCTTCTCGATATCGCGCATGATGAGTGAATATTCGTCCTGGCAGGAGACGAACCGGCTGACATTCATCGCGCGCGCGACATGCTCGGCTTCAGCGACGCGCCAGGCCGGAAAGTTCGAATTGCCGATGTAGCGAACCTTGCCTTGGCGGACGAGATCGTCGAGCGCGCGCAGGCTCTCCTCGATCGGCGTCAGCGGGTCATAGTCGTGCTGCTGATAAAGATCGATGTAGTCGGTCTTCAGCCGCTTCAGGCTGGCCTCGACGGCGTCCATGATGTAGCGGCGCGATGCGCCCTGCTTGGTGCCGTCCTCCGCCATCGGCTTGGAATATTTCGTCGCCAGCACGATGTCCTTGCGGCGATCGCCCAGGACGGTGCCCAGCACGTTTTCCGAGCCGCCCATGTTCGAATAGATGTCGGCGGTGTCAAACAGCGTGATGCCGAGATCGAGCGCGCGATGGATCACCTTGCGCGAGGTCTCCAGATCCGTGCGCTGGCCGAAATTGTTGCAGCCGAGCCCGACCGCAGACACGCGAAGGCCGGAGGCGCCGAGATTGCGAATTTCCATGGGAGATCCTGTCAGAGATGAGCAGCCACTCATTGTGACCACCGTGCGCCGCGCCAGCAAGGCGCTCGCCGCGCTGCTGCCATGCTGACAAGGCGGACAAAAAAATGCGGCCCCTGTCAGACGCGGCGACTGACGGGGACCGCTTTGGGGCGCTTGATCGGTGACGGGGGGCCTGATCAGACGCAGGTGCAGCCTAGCCGCGCTATGTTACGCGCGGGTGACAGCGGGAGTTATCCACAGGGTGCGCGCGGGCATCAGAACAGCTTGCGATAGACGATGAAGCCGGATCGCTCCGCGACCTTGTCGTACAGGCTCTGCGCCGTGAGATTGGTCTCGTGCGTCTGCCAATAGACGCGCGGCGATCCCGCGAGCTTTGCGCGTTCGTAGACGCCATGGATCAGCGCCGACCCGACGCCCTTGCCGCGGGCGCTCTCGGACGTGAACAGGTCCTGCAAGTAGCAGGACGGCTCGATCGCGGTGGTGCTGCGATGAAACAGATAGTTCGTCATGCCGAGCAGCTTGCCGTCGCTCTCGGCGACCAGCCCGTGCACCGGCTCATAGGCGTCGAAGAAGCGCTGCCACGTCACCTTCGTGATCTCGGGAGCGAGCGCGGTCGGGCCGGAGCGGCCGTAGAAGGCGTTGTAGCCGTCCCACAGCGGCAGCCATTGGTCGTAATCCTGCCTGGTGACGGAGCGAATGGTGAGTGACATGGAATTTCCGCGATCTCGGGGGCACGACGAAGAGATGTCCTTCATACGTGATGATCGCATTGCCGATCAATCGCGTCGTTGCATCACTCCGCGACCCGCAGGTAGCGGATCAGCTTGCGGCCCGCGGGATCGCGCAGCGAGCGGTAATAGTCGGCGCGTGACGCCGCGTCGGTGTGGCGCACGAGGTCGGTCACCGGCGTGTAGCTCAGCATCCGGCCGCCGTCGGGCAGGGCGGCGCAAACGAAGCGCAGCACCTCGCCGTTGCGCAAGGCGATGTTGATCGGCGTGGCATCGCCGATCCGCACCATCTCCATGCGCTGCGCGATGAAAATTCCGAGCTCGTCCTCGGGCAGCTCGAACGCGCCGGTGTCGCGGCTGTGATACATCAGCGCGATGAAGGGCGGCTTGCCGTCGGCGATCTCGTCCGGCACCGCAAAGTAATCGCGGAACGCGCGGTTGATGAACTCGGCCCGAGTCTCGGCATCGAGCAGGACGATGCCGATATCGACCTGGTCGAGCGCGGCCGACAGCCGCGCGGCGGTGGCGTGACTTCGGCGCTCGGCCGCGAACGTGCCGAGCAGCCGCTCGCGCATCAGGCCGGTGATGCC
>NZ_JALBHA010000630.1:0-3121 GCF_023006445.1 Bradyrhizobium sp. SHOUNA76 | reverse complement strand
GGTCAGGCCGACGCGCACGAGCAGGTCGGCGACCTTGTCGCGCGCCTGCGACGCCGAGGCGAGGCCGTTGGCCAGCAGCGGGGCCGCGATCGCCGTTCCCACCGACATGCGCGGATTGAGGCTTGCGAACGGATCCTGGAACACGATCTGCATCTGCTTGCGACAGTCGCGCAAGGTGTGGCCGTTCATGCCGAGAACGTCCTGGCCGTCGAGCAGAACCGTCCCGCTGTCCGGCTCGAGCAGCCTGAGGATCGAGCGGCCGGTCGTCGACTTGCCGCAGCCGGATTCCCCGACCAGCGCCAGCGTCTCGCCGGCGTGCAAGGTGAAGGAGACGTTCTCGACCGCGTGGACGCGGCCGGAGACCCTGCCGAGCAATCCCGAGCGGATCGGAAAGCGCGTGGTGAGATTGGCGACCTCGAGCAGCGGGCGCTCGGCGATCGAGACCGTATCAGGCGTCTCCATCGGCTCGTCCGAGGTGCCGGTCACCTTGTCGACGATCGGAAAGCGCATCGGCCGCTTGCGTCCGTCCATGGAGCCGAGGCGCGGCACGGCGGCGAGCAGCGCACGGGTGTAGGGATGCGAGGGCGCCGCGAAGATGCGCGACGTCGCGTCGGTCTCCACCGCCTGCCCGCCATACATCACCACCGTGCGATCCGCGATCTCGGCGACCACGCCCATGTCGTGGGTGATGAAGAGGATCGCCATCCCCTCTTCCTGCTGGAGCTCCTTCAACAGTTCCAGGATCTGGGCCTGGATGGTGACGTCGAGCGCGGTGGTCGGCTCGTCCGCGATCAAGAGCTTCGGCTTGCACGCCAGCGCCATCGCGATCATCACGCGCTGACGCATGCCGCCGGAAAAACGATGCGGATGTTCGTGGAAGCGCGATTTCGCGGCGGGGATGCGGACGCGGTCGAGCAAACGGATGGTCTCCGCCTCGGCCGCCGCACGCGACAGGCCGCGATGCTGGATCAGCGCCTCGGCGATCTGGAAGCCGATGGTGAGCACCGGGTTGAGGCTCGTCATCGGCTCCTGGAAGATCATGGCGACGTCGTTGCCACGGATGTCCGTCATGCCCGCTTCGGGCAGCGTCAGCAGATCGCGGCCGGCGAGCGTGACGCGGCCCTCGACGCGGCCGATCTCCTTCGGAATGAGCCGCATGATCGAAAGCGCCGTGACACTCTTGCCGGAGCCGGACTCGCCGACGATTGCCACGGTCTCCCCGGGCACGACGTCGAACGACACGTTGCGGACGACGGGAATCCATCGCCGCTCGATCATGAAGGAGGTGACGAGGCCTGAGACCGACAGCACGGGCCCCTGGTTCGCAGCAGCGGCTTGATCGGATTCTCTTGCGGCGGTGCTCATGCGAATCCCTAATAGCCCCGCGTCCGGTCGACGAGCCCCGGCAAATCCTCGCCGCGGCGGTGGCGTGCGATGACGTCGAGCACGAAATCGACGGCGGTATCCGGCGTGGTCATGCTGGCATTGTGCGGCGTCAGCAGGATGCGCGGGTGGCTCCAGAACGGATGGCCTGCGGGCAGCGGCTCGGGATCGGTAACGTCGAGAATGGCGCCGGACAGAGCGCCGCCGTCGAGGGCTGCGAGGAAATCGGCCTCGACGAGATGTGGGCCACGCCCGACATTGACCAGTCCCGCACCACGCGGCAGGCGCGCGAACAGATCCGCGTTCAGGATGCCGCGGGTCTCATCGGTCAGGGGCAGCAGGCAGACGAGAATGTCGGCCTGCGCAAGGAAGTCCGGCAAGGTGTCCATGCCCGCATGGCAGGTGACGCCCTCGATCTCGCGCGGCGAGCGGTTCCAGCCGAGCAGCGGGAAGCCGAACGCCCTGAGGCGTTCGAGCACGGCCTGGCCGAGCTGGCCGAGCCCCATCACGCCGACACTCCGCCGTTTCGCCGGCGTGATCCGGATCTCGCGCCAGACCTGCGCCTTCTGCTGGGCCATGAAGTGCAGGAGATCGCGATGCAGCGCCAGCACGGCCATGGTGACGTATTCCACCATGGTCTCGGCGATGCCGGGCTCCAGCATGCGCACCAGGGGAATGTGCGATGGAAGCTTGGTGGCGTCGAACTGGTCGACGCCGGCGCCCACCGAGAAGACCAGCTCGAGATTGGGGAACGTCGCGGCGATGTTATCGGGCGGCACCCAGGCCACCAGATAGCGCACCGCGGCGGGATCGCCGATGTCGGGCCAGAGC
Source organism: Bradyrhizobium sp. SHOUNA76 (assembly GCF_023006445.1). Taxonomy (NCBI): domain Bacteria; kingdom Pseudomonadati; phylum Pseudomonadota; class Alphaproteobacteria; order Hyphomicrobiales; family Nitrobacteraceae; genus Bradyrhizobium; species Bradyrhizobium sp. SHOUNA76. The sequence goes on along the minus strand of NZ_JALBHA010000630.1, from coordinate 907 downwards.
CGGAACGGCACGTCGGGCGCGCGCCCGGCGAAGAAGTGCGCCCACTCCGCGCCGCGAACCATGTTGGCCTTGTAAAGAACCGTCATGCCGCGAAAACTCTCAGAACGGGCTGACCGGCGCGAGCCGGCGGCCATCGATCATGCGCTTGTGGCTGTAGGGCTCGGGATCGACCAGCGGCGTCGAGCCGGTCACGATGTCGGCGGCGAGCTTGCCGGCCGCGGGGCCGATGCCAAAACCGTGGCCGGAGAAACCGGTGGCGAGGAAGAAGCCCGGCAGCGCATCGACCGGCGAGATCACCGGGATCGTATCGGGCGTGCAGTCGATCGTGCCGCCCCAGGCTTCCGCGATCTCGATGTCCTTCAGCTCCGGATTGGATTTGATCAGCGAGGCGAACGCCGCATTGACCAGCGACATATCGGGCGCGGGATCGCGCACGCGCTCGGTTTCGAACGGTGACGGCTTGTCGAAGCTCCAGCTGGTGCCGCGCATTAGCTGGTCGAAGAAGGACTTGCCGAACGACATCTTCAGTCCGTTGCGGCGATGCAGATAAGTAGGCCAGAAGGTGCGCGCATAGCGGAACAGATCGGGCGACAGCTCCACCGTGCCACGATTGCGCAGCGCCAGCGTGAAGCCGCCGTCGAGGCGGCGGCGAATGCAATAGAAGTCGGTGCCGAGCGCACCCGACGTGATCTCCGGCCCCGGCGTAGTCCGGCATGCGGTGGCGTTGACGAGGCCGATCGGCAGCTCGATGCCGTGACGGCGGCAGAACAGCGACGACCATGCGCCGCCCGAGAGCAGCACGGATTGCGTGCGGATGGTGCCCTTCTCGGTGACGACGGCGCTCACCCGTCCGCCTTGCGTCTCGAGCCCGCGCGCGGCGCAGCCCTGATGGATGGTGACGCCGTGC
>NZ_JALBHA010000062.1:0-21010 GCF_023006445.1 Bradyrhizobium sp. SHOUNA76 | reverse complement strand
GGCGCTGCGGCTGTGGACAGATTGAGCCATTTGGAGGCTTCGACGATGTCCTGCGGCACGCCCTGGCCGCGGTCGTACAGCAGGCCCAGCGAATACTGGGCGCGGCTGTCGCCCTGCTCTGCCGCCCGCCGGTACCACATCGCGGCTTCCGTGTAGTTCTGCGGCACGCCGCGACCGGTCTCGAACAGGAAACCAAGATAGGACTGTGCAGCCGCATTGCCCCGCTCGGCGAGCGGAATGAAGGTGCGGGACGCCGTCAAATAGTCCTGACGATGGAAAGCGGAGACGGCCTGACGGAACGATTGGGCTTGGGCCGGGACTGCCAAGACGAGCGTCAGCAGAATGGCGGCACAGCCCCATCCCGCCCGTCGCGAAAAACCGTGCGCTTGCGGCGCCGCACGGCAAAGCCCCGGATGCTGGCTGTCGAGCGTCTCCATGCCACCCCGCGCTCCCTGCATATGCGGCCAGACTAGTCTGCAGGCATCCCGAAATCCATAGTGGTGCCAAGCACAAAAAAAGCTCCGGGCGCATCGCGCCCGGAGCTCGTCGATTGCGCGGGCCTAGTGATATCCGCCAGCGGTAGCCGGCGTCGTGTCCGGGGCATTGCCGTTAATCTGGTTGTCCAGATAGGACAGCACGTTGCCAGTCGTGGCTGCGCCGAGATTGTTGACGATCACAGAGCGGCCGATCCGCACGCCAGCAGCGCCGCTGAGGGCGAGGCCCGTGCTCAAATTCTCCGAGATGTTGCTGTTGTTGACCTGGACGTTGGCCGATCCCAGCACGTTCACGCCGACGAAGTTGTTGTGAATGGCCGTGTTGTTGATCAGGACCCGGGAGCTGCCGCCGTTCGTGTTGATACTGATCCCGGCGCCAGCGGCAGCGGCGCCGTTGTGGGAGATCACGCTGTCGCGGATCATCAGCATCGAGTTGAAGTTCGACGGATTCGAGAAAATGCCGGTTCCCGACGCGCCGTTGAAGTCCCTGATGAAGCAATGCTCGATGACTACCGAGGCCGCCTGGAGGATGTTGACGCCCTTGACGCCGGTGCCGGCCCCCTCGATGTCGAGGCCGCGCAGCACGATGTGATCGGTCGCCGCGGCGTTGATGTTGACGCCGTTGGTGCCCGACGCGAGGATGCTGCCGACGACGCCTTCGCAATAAATCGTCATCGCCTTGGTGATGGTCACCGTGCCGTAGCCGGCGGAATCCAGGCAGTTGATCTCGCCGCCGGCGGCCGTCTTTGAAATCGCACCGGCGAAGGTCTTGCACGGAGCGGTGCGACTGCACGGATTGACGTCATCGCCGACGCCGGACACCCACGTTCTGGTCGCCTGGGCATGAGCCGGCTGCGACACAGCGAATGGCAAGAGGAATCCCGCTACAAGGGCCCATAGAGCAATACGACGCATGTTGAACCTCCAAAATGGAATGGAAAATTTGACGTTGTTGCCAGTTCGGAAACTTCTGAGGACTTAGTGATACCCACCAGCGGTGGCCGGCGTTGTGTCCGGGGCATTGCCGTTGATCTGGTTATCCAGATACGACAGCACGTTGCCGGAGGTCGCCGCGCCGAGATTGTTGACGATCACAGAGCGGCCGATCCGCACGCCAGCAGCGCCGCTGAGGGCGAGGCCCGTACCGATATTCTCCGAGATGTTGGTATTGTTGACCTGGACGTTGGCCGATCCCTGCACGCTCACGCCGACGAAGTTCTTGTGGATGGCCGTGTTGTTGATCAGGCTCCGCGAACTGCCGCCGTTCGTATTGATGCTGATCCCGGCGCCGTCGGCCGCGGTGCCGTTGTGCGAGATCACGCTGTCGCGGATCATGAGCATCGAGTTGAAGTTCGACGGATTGACGAAGACGCCGACGCCGCCCGCGCTGTTGAAGTTCCTGATGAAGCAATGCTCGATGACCACCGAGGCTGCCTGGAGGACGTTGACACCCTTAATGCCGGTTCCGGCCCCGTCGATATCGAGGCCGCGCAGCACGATGTGATCGGTCGCGGCTGCGTTGACGATGACGCCGGAGCTCCCCGCTGCGAGGATGCCGCCGACGACGCCTTCGCAATAGATCGAGATCGCCTTGGTGATGGTCACGACGCCGAAACCGCCGGAATCGAGACAATTGATCTCGCCGCCCGCGGCTGTCTTCGAGATCGCGCCGGGAAAGGTCTTGCATGGGGCGGTGCGACTGCACGGATTAGCATCATCGCCCACGCCGGACACCCACGTCCTGGTGGCCTGAGCATGCGCCGGTTGCGATGCGATCACCGGTACGAAAAATCCTATAGCCAGAGCCAAGAGTGCAATTCGACGCATTTCTCTTCCTCCCGAGGTTGAGCTGAGATCCCCAGCTTGTTGCCGTGCACAAATCTTCGCTGCCGCAGCCCGCAGCCCGCGCGGCCCTACGGCATCATTCTCCATATTTCGCTGAAACTTCCCCCGCCGCTTTCGGCGCTCGCAATACGGCCTTCGCGTTCGAATGATTGGGTACGCAATGTTACTGGGAAAAATGGAAGCAGGCTTCTTGGCACCTCGGATCACGCAACTGTTGCGCGACGAACCGCGGGCTTTCTAGTGGTCGCGCCGGATCAGGCAAGGTTCAACTCGACGTGTCTATTTTGTGAGGACTCTTACGTCAAGAACGTGCCCACGACGCCACGAACCTCGTCCATGACGGCCGCCGGTGACAGCCAGGGCCGAGGCTCGATCGCAAACACGTCGTGCATGTCACACGAGGGCTAGGTTACCAGCCAGCCATGACAGGAATGATTGCCCGTGCTGCGTCGATTCGACGCGACGAGACCCACACCGTCAGCTCAGCAGGAAGCCGGGCCCGTGCAGGTTGTGAAGAAAATCGGCCACGATGTCGAACGCAGCTGTGTCGTGGCTTCCAGTCAGTTGAGTCCACTGCTCCGACGCGGTCTGCACATTGGCTGGCGCGGGCATGGCGTCCGGTAGCTCGGACGAAGTCGTCAATGAGGTCCCGCCTTCGGTGAAGTTGAACGCAAAGCCATCGCCGGAGGTCCCGGACCCCGCCGAGGCGGGCGGCGCCGCGCCGATGGTGCCGTCGCCATTGAGGTCTTGATGGAGCGTCGGCTCGAGCGCTTTCAGAGACGCGTCGGACCCCAGCACTTCGGGGGCCGCGGCAAGCGTGGTCTGGAAGTTGCCGGTGCTGTCCGTGCTCCAGACAGAATAGTGCGCGTTCGCGGAGTTCTTCCAAACCACGTCGTAACCACCGCCCGACACCTGCTCGGCGGCAATGACCGACCACGTGCTGTAATTGGCCGCATTCACGACCGAGCCAGCGTATTTCAGGGTGGGACCGGCACCGGCCGCATCGTACAGATAGTAGTTGCTACCAAACAGGACTGTACGGGTCGCTCCGAACGCCTCGATCGTGACGCCGCTGACGGGGACGACGGGGAGGCCGATCGTGCCGTCGCCGTTGAGATCCTGATGCAGCGTCGGCTCCAGCCCTTTCAGAGACGCGTCGGTCCCCAGCATCTCGGAAGCCGAGCCGAGAGTCGTGATGAAGTTACCGGTACTGTCCGTGCTCCAGACCGAATAATGGGCGTTTGCCGAGTTCTTCCAGACCACGTCGTAACCACCGCCCGACACTTGCTCGGCGCCTATCACCGACCACGTGCTGTAATTGGCCGCATTCACGACCGAGCCAGCGTATTTCAAGGTGGGTCCAGTGCCGGTCGAGATGTTGTCGAGGTAGTAGTTGCTGCCGGACAGGACCACGCTGGTCGATCCCAGCGCTTCGATCGTGGTGCCGCCGCTGACGAGGGGGGCGACGGGGACGCCGGTCGTGCCGTCGCCGTTGATATCCTGGTGGAGCGTCGGCTCCAGCGCCTGCAGCGACGCATCGGTGCCCAGCACTTCGGGAGCCGCTGCGAGCGTGGTCAGGAAGTTGCCGTTGCTGTCCGTGCTCCAAACCGAATAGTGGGCGTTCGCCGAATTCTTCCAGACCACATCATAGCCGCCGCCCGTGACCTGTTCGGCGGCAATGACTGACCAGGTACCGTAATTGGCCGCGATTACCGGCGCGCCCGCATATTTCAGCGTAGGTCCGCTGCCGGTCGAAATATCGTCCAGATAATAGAAGCCACCCGACAGGGCCGCCGCGGTCGATCCGAACGCCTCGATCGTGACGCCGGCGATGGAGACGACGGGCAAGCCGATCGTGCCGTCGCCATTGAGATCCTGCTGTAGCGTCGGCTCGAGCCCTTTCAAAGCCGCGTCCGTCCCCAGCATCTCCGGAGCCGAGCCGAGAGTCGTGATGAAGTTGCCGGTACTGTCCGTGCTCCAGACCGAATAATGGGCATTTGCCGAGTTCTTCCAGACGACGTCGTAACCGCCGCCCGACACCTGCTCGGCGCCGATCACCGACCATGTGCTGTAATTGGCTGCGATCACCGCGGCGCCGGCGTATTTCAGCGTGGGTCCGCTGCCGGTCGAGATGTTGTTCAGGTAATAGTTGCCGTTCGTCAGAGCTACGCTGGTCGATCCGAGCGTCTCAATCGCGCTCGGCACGAGGCTGGAGGCGGCCACCGTGGCGCCCCCAAACTGGAAGTATTCGACGCCAGTGGCGGTATCGGTGCCGTCAGGAGAACCATTGCGCAGGTCGACCAGGGTGAAGGTCTGCGTCGTGGCGTTGTAGGAAATCGTGTAGTTGGCCCGGCTGCCCGAGTACACCGCGGTGTCGCTGCCGGCGCCGCCGATGATGGTGTCGTTGCCGCCGCCGCCGGTGATCGTATCATTGCCCGAGCCGCCGTTCAGTGTGTTGGCGATGGCGTTGCCGATGATGGTGTCGTTGCCGGACCCGCCTGTGGCGTTGTCGATGTAGGAGCGAGCGTCGCCGTTATAGAGATAGGCGTTGTAGACGTTGCCCGACGCGTAATGGCCGTCGCCGAGATAGGCCAGCTGCACGGAGGAGAATACCGACGAGGCACCGGGATTGAGGTCGATGCTCAGGTTCGTCGTGTAGTTCGAGAGGTCGTAGGTATCGACGCCGCCGCCGTCCCAGACGGTCTCGTAGATGCGGTTGGCCGAGCCCCCGGCGCCGCCGCCCGGCGCGAGCTGCCCGACGCCGTTGATGAACTCCTGTCCGGTGGTCGGATTCCAGGTGTAGACGGTGCCGCTGCTCTGGGTCGTGTAGTCCGCGCCGTACATCGTCTGGAGCGCGAGGATATCGTTGGCCATATAGGTCTGCGAATATCCGTACGCTTCGTTGGTGTAGCCGGTCGTGGTCGAACCGCCGACATAGCTGCGATAGCTCATGACAGTGTATTCGCTGTCGTCATGCGCGCTCGGCACCGCGACGTTTGCGGGGCCGCCGGCCTCCTGGCTGTGTTTGAGGCCGAGGGCGTGGCCGAGCTCGTGCAGCGCGGTGGTGAAGTAATAATTGCCGAGCTTGGCCAGCGAGAAATTGTATTGGGTGCCGAACCAGACGTCGCCGCCGGATGCATAATTGCCGGGATAGTAGGCGTAGGCGGTCGGATTGGCCGCCGGCGACTGCGCGATCATGATGTCGGCGCCGTTGGTGCCCGCGTACTGGATGTCGGCGTTGGTGTAACTGAGGATCAGCCCGATCGCGTAATTGATCGCCGCCTGGATCTGCGTGGGCACTGATGCAAAGCCCGACTTGGTCGGCTCGCTGCTGCCGCCGTAATAGGGATTGGCGTAGTCGCTGGCTGCGTCGGGAAAGCTATAGGTAATCGCGCCAGACCATTTGTAGCCCGATAGCAGGCCGTCGATCTCTGCGTTGTTGGTGGCACTGACATTAACAGCGGTAGCCAATGGACTCTCCAGAGCAACGCATCGCGTGCGATTCGGGACGGAAGCACATGATTCTAGCTTGAGAGTTAAACGTTTGGTTTAAATTGCGTCGCGACGTCCGCGCCCCTTCCATAAGACCGTGTTAGCCATCAAGTTCCGTAATCATACGGGGTCCGTAGAAGAGCTCTGTTCCCGCGGCACCTGTGATTTGCAGGGGTTTCATGAAACGAAGTTTACTCCTGGCCGGCCTGTTTGGCACCCTGACCGCGCTCGCCGGACGGGATCATCAACCCTTCGGAGGACTGCCTGTCATGGTGGAGAAGGCCAATGCGGACGAGGCCGGCAAGGCGGGGCGCGCGCCCTCCATGCCGATGGCCCGAGATCCTGCCGTTGCCGTGGCAGAGGAATACGAAGCCGCCCGCCGGAAGGGAACGCGGGAGGCCTTCGAGCTCTTCATCGCGCGTCACGGCGATGACCCCCTCGCCGAACAGGCGCGCGCGCAGTTGAAGCGCCTCTCGCGCTGATCTCTCAAGCACGCATCAGGCATGGCATTTCGGCACACGGCATCGGCGCCGGGCCGGGCTTGTCGCGTGATCTTTCAGCACTATGGTAGGCCCGCAATCTGTCCCGGAGCCATTCAAGATGCCTTTTCCGCATGCCTCGGAAGCCCTGTCGCGCTTCACCGTGCTCGATCTGACCCGCGTCCGCTCCGGGCCGACCTGCGTGCGGCAACTGGCGGATTGGGGCGCGAATGTCGTCAAGATCGATGCACTGACCGAGGACGCCGGCGGCGAGCAGCCGGGCGGCCCGCGCCGAGGTTCCGATTTCCAGAATTTGCATCGCAACAAGCGGGCCATGACGCTGAACCTGAAGGACGAGCGCGGGCTCGCCGTGTTCAAGCGCCTCGCCGCCAAGGCCGACGTCGTGGTCGAGAATTTCCGGCCCGACGTGAAGAAGAAGCTCGGCATCGACTACGAGAGTCTCGCCAAGATCAATCCGCGCATCGTCTATGGCAGCATCTCCGGCTTCGGCCAGGACGGGCCCTATCACAAGCGGCCCGGCTTCGATCAGATCGCGCAAGGCATGGGCGGGCTGATGTCGATCACCGGGGCGCCGGGCCAAGGCCCGATGCGGGTCGGCATTCCTGTGGCCGACCTCACAGCCGGCCTGTTCTGCGCCATGGGCATCCTGACCGCGCTGCTCGAACGCGAGGTCTCCGGCAAGGGGCAGTGGGTGCAGACCTCGCTGCTGCAGGCCCAGATCTTCATGCTCGACTTCCAGGCCGCGCGCTGGCTCATGGAGAAGGAGGTCGCCAAACAAGCCGGCAACAACCATCCGACCAGCATCCCGACCGGCGTGTTCAAGACCTCGGACGGCTACATCAACATCGCCACGACGGGCGGGCGGATCTGGGAGCGCTGCGCCCAGGCGATTGGCGCGCCGGAGCTGTATGCCCATCCCGACTATGCGACGGCCCCTGCCCGCTCCAAGAACCGTGACGCGCTCAACGCCGAGATCGAGAAGCGCACCGTGACGAAGTCGACCGCGACCTGGGTTCGCGAGCTCAACGAGGCCGGCGTGCCCTGCGGACCGATCTATGCGATCGACCAGATGTTCGAGGACGCGCAGGTCAAGCATCTTGGAATCGCGCAGGACGTGCCGAACGACGAAGGTCGCCATATCCGCCTGGTCGGCCAACCCGTGACGCTGTCACGCACGCCGAGCAGGATGGTGGCGCCGCCGCCGGAATTCGGCGAGCAGACCGACGAGGTGCTGAAGGAATTCGGCTTCGGTGCCGACGAGATCGCAAAGCTCCGCGACGCCAAGGTGGTGTGAGCCCCGCGCGCACCGTGCCCAACGACAAAGCCCGGCGCGAGCCGGGCTTTGCTTCTTGTTGACGCCTTTGTTGTTCTCAGTACTTCGCGACGATCGGGCCGTCGAACTGGTAGTTGAAGCCGACGCGCAGGATGTGGTCGGTGAAGTGCGACGAGACACTGGCGCTGATGGGAAGCGCCGGCGCCAGGGTGAACGTACCGGCGTTGTAGCGGCCGAGATCCATGTAGAGATATTCGAGCTTGGCGCTCCAGTTTCGGGTGATCTTGCCTTCGACGCCCACGCCGGCAGTCCAGCCCACGCGCGTGGTCGAGGTCGAGGCAATCGAGGCGATCGGAGCTCCGAGCGGAGGCGTACCAATGAAGCCGCCCATCGAGCCGGTGGTCTTGATCTCGCCGAAGGCCAGACCGCCGGTGCCGTAGAACAGCACCTTGGGTGTCGCGAGGATGCCGACGCGGCCGCGGACCGTACCGAACCACTGAAGGTGCTGATCGACCGTCAGCGTGGTGCCGGCCAAACCGCCAGCCGGAAGGAACGTCAAGCCGGGAAGACAGACGCCACCGGCGGGGAAAACGGTGCCGACGCAAGAATAGCCCCTGCTGCCCCGCTCGCCCGACCATTGCAGGTCACCCTCGATGCCGTAGACCCAGTTCGCGTTCTGCCAATTGTAACCAGCCTGGCCACCGGCGATGGCGCCGTTCATATCGAACGAGCCACTCGTGATGGATCCCGCCGGAGGCGCGATCGGAGCGCCCGTTGCCGAGCTGAAATAGTTGACGTCGGTACGCGAGCGGCCCCAGCTGTAGCCGGCATTGCCGCCGACGTACCAGCCCGTCCAACTCCAGACCGGATCAACGATCGGCGCCTTCACATAAGGCCTTGCCGCGATGTCGGCGGCCAGCGCGCCCGTCGCGAACAGCGACATCGCCGCCGCCATTCCAATCACAATCCGCTTCATGGAGAATCCCCCCTGCACAATTTCGTGATGAAAACATACGCCGAGGAGTGCAAAAGTGCTGTGCCGGGGTAGCAACAACCAGGAACAATCGACGCGTGTAACGTCTAGGACCAGGGCGACATCACCCCCTATGCTATTGAGGCTTAAAGGAACTTCTCCTAGTGCGGCGCAGCTTTGCTCCCCTGCGTCAATCCGCCACGGGTGAGCAAGCCGTCAATCACCGGCCAGAACAGCAGCACAATCGCCAATGTCGTGATCGACCCTACCAACCCGTTCGACCAGAACACCTTCAGGTTGCCGCCTGAGCCGATCATCGACAGGCGGAAGGCGTCCTCGGCCCGGTTGCCCAGCACGAGCGCGAGGGTGAACGGGGCCAAGGGAATGCCGATCTTCTTGAAGACGTAGCCGACCACGCCGAAGCCGAGCATCAGCCAGATGTCGAACATCGCGTTCTGGATCGCGTAGGCACCGATCGCGCAGGACACAACGATCATCGGCGCCACCGCGGCGAACGGCACGCGCAGGATCGAGGCGAAGATCGGCACCGTCGTCAGCACCAGAACGAGACCGACGACGTTGCCGAGATACATCGAGGCGATAAGGCCCCAGACGAAGTCCTTGTGCTCGACGAACAGCAGCGGCCCCGGATTGAGTCCCCACACCATCAGGCCGCCGAGCAGGATCGCCGCGGTGCCGGAGCCGGGGATGCCGAGCGCCAGCATCGGTAGCAATGCAGAGGTGCCGGAAGCATGCGCCGCAGTTTCCGGCGCGAACACGCCCTCGATGCGGCCCTTGCCGAAGCTCTCGGGATCCTTGGCGAAACGCTTGGCAAGATTGTAGCCCATGAAGGAGGCGGCGATCGCGCCGCCCGGGGTGATGCCGAGCCAGCAGCCGATGAAGGAGGAGCGCAGCAGCGTCACCCAGTATTTCGGCAGGTCCTTCCAGACGCCGAGCACGACCCGCAGCGAAATGCTTGCCGCATGCCCGCGCAGCGCCAGGCGCTCCTCCATCGTCAGCAGGATCTCGCTGATGCCGAACAGTCCGATGACGGCGACCAGGAAGTTGATTCCGCGGAGCAGCTCGGCAGAGCCGAAGGTCATGCGCAGATTGCCCGACACCGTATCCATGCCGATGCCGGCCAGCAGCAGCCCCAGCGACATCGAGATGACCGTCTTGTGCTTGGCCTCGCGCCCCAATCCGACGAAGGAGCAGAAGGTGAGCAGATAAACCGCGAAGAACTCGGGCGGGCCGAACTTCAATGCAAAGGACGAGATCATCGGCGCAAGGAACGTGATCAGGAGCACCGCGACCAGCGAGCCGATGAAGGAGGACGTGAACGCCGCGGTCAGCGCCTCCGCCGCCCTGCCCTGCTGCGCCATCGGATAGCCGTCGAATGTGGTCGCGACCGACCAGGCTTCGCCGGGGATATTGAACAGGATCGAGGTGATGGCACCGCCGAACAGCGCACCCCAATAGATGCAGGACAGCATCACGATGGCCGAGGTCGGATCCATCGTGAAGGTGAGCGGCAGCAGGATCGCAACGCCATTCGGACCGCCGAGGCCCGGCAGCACCCCGACGAAGATCCCGAGCACGAGCCCGACCATCATCAGGAGGACCGTCTTCCACGTCAGCAGAACGACAAAACCGTGAAGCAGGAGACCGAAAGCTTCCATCGCAAATTCCGCCTAGCGACCGAAGGCCGCTTCGAGCGGCCCTTTCGGCATGATGACGTCGAAGGCGATGTCGAAGGTGACGAACATGATCGCCGTGAACAGGAAGGCGGTGAGCAGCGACTTCCACAGCGCGATCTTGCCGACGAAGCGCATGAAGCCCGAGATCAGGAGGAAGCTCGCGACATAGAGGCCGAGGAACTGCATCACCAGGCAGAACAGCAGCGTCGGCACGAATACCGCCAGCACGCGGCGGGCCTGCGCGCGCGTGACGAAGGTTCCTGACGCGGTGCGACGCGCCATCAGGGCCACGATCAGGCCGTAGAGGCTGCCGCCGCCGAGGATGACCGAGAGATAGAACGGGAAATAACCGGGCTCGGGCCCGGTCGAATCCCAGGACGCGCCGGTGCGCCAATTGTCGTAGCCGAGCGTCACGGCCAGCGCGAGCAACAGGAGACAGACGACGATCTCGATCGTGCCGGAGGAGACGACGGAGGGCGAGTCGTCTTCAGGCGCGGTCGGATCGTCGACGACGATTTCTAGATCGGTTTGGGACATGAGCTCTGGTGCACAGCTGGGAATTATCAACCTCTCCCCGTTCTTGCGGGAAGAGGTTGAGGCCGCATCCGCGGCCGTTTTTGGAACGCCGAAGCCAAAGCTTCGGCGTTGACGAAGCGCCGGGTGAGGGGTTCTCTCCACAGCCTCGACTCGCGCAGAGAGCCCCTTTACCCCACCCTCTTCCCGTAAGAACGGGGCGAGGGAGAAGAGGCAGACGACTACTTCGCGACGAATCCGGCTTCCGTCATCAGCGACTTGTTCTGCGCATCATCCTCCTCGAGGAACTGCACCATGTCCTTGCCGGTGAGGAAGATCGGCTTCAGCGCCTGCTTCTCCATGTACTCCTTGTACTCCGCGGTCTGCGTCACCTTGTGGAAGAGATCGACATAGAACGCCTGCTGCTCGGCCGTGACCTTGCCGGGCAGGAACATCGCGCGCAGCATCAGATATTGCACGTCGACCCCCTCCTCCTTGCAGGTCGGGATGTCGGCCCAGGACTGCGTCTCCGTCACCTTGCTGGTGTAGGCGATGCGCTCCTTGTCGAACACGCAGAGCGGACGAACCTGGCCCGCGCGCCAGACTTCGAGATTTTCCGAGGGGTTGTTGACGTTGGCTTCGGTGTGGTTGCCGACCAGCTGGGTCGCGGCCTCGCCGCCGGACTTGTAGGGCAGATAGGAGAACTTGGCGCCGGTCTTCTGCTCGAGGAAGACTGTCAGCACGTGATCCTCGCGCTTGGAGCCGGTGCCGCCCATCTTGAACGGCGCGCTCGCGGCCTTCGCGGCCGCGACGAACTCCTTCACCGTCTTGGGGCCCGCGCTGTTGTCCCAGAGCACGAACTGGTCGAGCGCGACCACCGAAACCGGGGTCAGCTCACGCCAGTTGAACGGAATCTTCGCCGACAGCGGCAGCATGTAGATCAGCGAATAGGCGATCAGCACCTTGTTCGGATCGCCCTCGCTGGACTTCATGTACATCAGCGCTTCCGCACCCGAGGCGCCGCCCTTGAGCGAGACGACGATCGGCTGCTTCATCAGATTGTTCTTCTGGATCGCGGCCTGCATCATCCGCGCCATCTGGTCTGACGCGCCGCCAGCGCCCGCCGCCACCACGATCTCGACCGGCTTTGCCGGCTCCCAGCCCGCAACAGCCGGCGTGCCGCAAAGCGCGGCCGCAAGCGCCATTGCGGCCTTCATTCCATGTCCCACGTGCGTCTTCCCTATGTTCTTGTTTGGATTGGAAATTCAGAGATGAATTCGACGCCCATTGTGCTGGCGAATCCAGCCGAGTTCAAGCCGTCCGACGTCATCCCCGTTATGACTTTGGAATGAGATGACGCGACGCAAAAAAAGCGGGCTCCTTGCGGAGCCCGCGCCTTAGGCTTCGAACGCGGGTGCTGCAGCCTACACGACCAGTATGTCGTGCTGGTTCAGCAGCACGCCGCTCTGGACGCTGACCACGGCCACCGCCGCACCTTGCGTCCCGTCGGCGCTGTAATAGAGCGTCTGGTTGCCGGTGTCGAAATGGAACTGGGAGAATCCCGAGAACACATCGTCACCGGAGGTTTCGAACGTCACGTCCATCCCAGCCGTCAACCCGCCGCCGAAACCGCTCGCGGAGACCGCGATGTGGTCCTGCTCGGTGGTGTTGTTGAAATCGCCGATCGTGCCCGGACCGGACGGGTGGAGGAAGGCGAAGGTATCGTTGCCACCGCCGCCGGTCATGGCATTGCCGCTCGCGGCGGCGATCAGGACGTCGCTGCCGCCGCCCCCGCTCATCGTCTCGGTCCCGTTGACGGCGATCAGGATGTCATCACCACCGGTGCCGGTCAGCGCGCTCGCGCCGGCCGCGTTGTTGATGATTGTTGCCGTTGCCGCATTGGACGAGGTCGTCGTGCCGTCGGAGGTCGTGTAGCTGAACGAGCCGCCGAGCGTCGCATCATCGCCGAAGAAGACGTTGCCGAAGTTGACGGCACCGCCGCCGGAACTCGCCGTGATGCTGCCGAGCGACAGCTGGTCGATCGCGTCGGGGTCGGTGTCGTTCAAGGCCAGGGCCCAACTGGGGATCTCGACCGTCGCGTTGGCGCCGACATCGGTGATAACGGTCTCGCCGACCGCGGTCGGCGCGTCATTGGTGCCGATGATGGTGACGGTGACGTCCTGCGTGGTCGAGCCGCCGTTGTTGTCGGCGATCGTCACCAGATAGTCCTGGGTCAGGGTCTGCCCCTGCGCCAGGAACTGGATGTCGACGTTGTCGACCGTGAAATGCCAGGCGAGCGATCCGGCGCCACCGGCCTCGCTGACCGGATCGAGCGAGAAGGTGCCGACATAGTCGCTGCCGTTCGGCACGAAGCTCGCGCTGTGCGTATCACCAGGGTCGACGTCGGAGAACGACAGCGAGCCCGCCGTGGATTCGGTGGCAGGTCCGGTCGCCGGGCTGACGTTGACGGAATCGAGGATCATGCCGGTGCCGTCGGTTTCATAGGAAAACTGCAGCAGCGTCGACGACAGCGCGGCGTCACCGATGAGGTCGAAGGCATAGTGGTTGAGGCCGGCCGGCACGTTACCGAGCGCCAGGATCGTCACGCCGTCCCACGACACCGTGAACGGCGCATTGACGCTCTCGGCATCGCCGAAGACGTCGAAGCTGACGAAATAATGCTGGCCCGGTGTGGTCGCGATGTTCTGCGACAGCGTTTCCGGAACGCTCGTCGGCAACAGCTCGACCGAATAGTGGCCGAAGCTGCCCCCGAGTTCGAGCTGCGCGACGTGAATGTGGCCGCCGCCGCTCACCGTCCAATTGGCGAGATTGCCGGTCTCGAAATCGCCATTGAGGATCACCGGCGGGCCGGCATCCTCGGTGACCGCTCCACTGAGGTTGGCCGCCGTGACCTGCGGATTGTCGTTCGCGCCGGCAATATCGAAGGTGATGGTGGTCGAGGCCTGGTGGCCCTGTCCGTCATCGACCGTGAAGGTGAACTGGTCGGTGACGTTGTTGCCGGCAAGCAGCGCGTCGACCGAGGCATCCGCGACATAGCCGTAGGAGCCGTCGGCGTTGAGCACCAGCGTTCCATGCGCGCCGGCGACGGAATTGCCGACATTGGCGGCGCTGCCGTTGACCTCGGTAATGGTCCGCGGCGTGCTCTGGTCGACCGGCTGGGTGACGTCGAAGATGGCGCCGGTCGCGATTGCCGTGCCCGCATCCGGGCCCGCCGTATCGGATGCCGCGATTGTCAGCGGCGTCAGGACCAGCGGATCGGCCGCACCGTCGATGGTGACGGTGACGGTCTGGATCGAGTTGGTGAAGCCGTCCCAGACGTTGACGTCGTATTGCACCGTCAGCGTCTCGCCGACGCTGAGGAAGTCGAGATCGGCATCGGGAATGCTGAAGGTCCAGTCGATGCTGCCGGTTCCGGTGCCCGTGGAATCATGCAGCACCGTCGAGAGTGCCGACTGCAGATCCACCAGCGTCTGCGCCGGAGCGGCAAAACTGTTGGCCGACCACACCGCCGAATTCAGCACCACGCTGACCGAATGCACATCCGACAGATCGACGTCATTGAAGCTCAGCGTCCCCGTCGGCACCGGGCTCGTGGTGTCCGGCGACTGCGAACCGGTCACGCCCGGCTGCTCGGAGAGTGAAGCGGATTGCGGTCCGCTCGTCATCACCGGCGCGTCGTTGGCGCCGGTGATGACGACCGAGACGGTCTGCGTCGAACTGGTCGAGCCGTCCGCGACCTTGATGTTGTAGTTCACCGTCAGCGTCTCGTTGAATGCGAGATAGTCGAGATCCTGGTCGGGAATGGCAAAATTCCAGTCGATGCTGCCGCTGCCTGAGCCGGTGGAATCGTGCAGCACCGTGGTCAGCGCCGCGGCGAGATCGGCCTGTGTCGCCGCGGGCGGCGTCGGCCCCGAGCTGGAGTCCAGCGTCACGGTCACGGTGTGCGTGTCGCTGGTGTCCTGGTCGGTGAAGGCAAGCGAGCCGGCCGGGCTCGTCGGCGTCGTGTCGAGTGCGGATGAGCCCGTTGTGGCGTCCTGTTCGGCGACGGTGGATGATTCCGGGTCGCTCGTGATCACCACGGGTTGGTTGACGCCGAGGATGGTGATGGTGACGTCCTGGGTCGTGGAGCCGCCGTGACCGTCATCGACCGCGACGTGATAGACGAGCTTGAGCGTCTCGCCGCCGTTGAGGAAATTGGCCGAGGAGTTGGGAAGCGCGAAACTCCAGTCGACCTCCCCGATCAGATGGCCGGTCGAATCCTGGAGTGCGGTGCCGAACGCGGCCAGCAATTGCGCATTCGTCAGGGGTATCGAACCACCGCCCGAACGGGTCGCGGTGACCGTCGTCGAGACGGTATGCGCATCGGCGAGATCAATGTCGGTGAAGAGCAGGCTGTCGCTGGCATGGAGGTTGCCGGAAGAATCCAGATTTTGGTCCTCGACGAGAGCAGCGGACTCCGGGCACGACAGGAATATCGGCTTGTCGTTGGTGCCGACCACGGTCACCGTGACGGTCTGCGTCGAGATCCCGCCGGCATGGTCGTCGAGCTGCACCGTGTAGGTGATGTCGAGATGCTGGCCCGCCGCAAGATAGTCGAAGGCGAGATCGGGCGCGGAGAAGGTGGTGTTGATGGTGCCGGTCGAGGAGCCGGACGTCTTGACGACGTTATCGACGTGATAGAACGACATCAGCTCGGCAGTGCCGAACAGGCCCGGCAACAGGCCTGCGGTGGCACCGGAGGCGGACACGCCTGTAACCGTCGCGGTGTGCCCGGTGTTGGCGAGGTCATCATCGGTGAAGTTGAGCGCGACATGAACAGTATCGGGCGTGAGCGACAGCGTCTGGTTGGCCTGCTCGGTGACGGTCGCCGCCGTGGTCATGTTCATCACCGGCTTGTCGTCGGTGCCGGTGACCGTGATCTTGACGGTCTGGATCGCGAAGCCGCCGTGGTTGTCGAAGACCTTGACGTCATAGATCAGGACCAGCGTCTGGTTCTTGGCAAGGAAGTCGAAATCCTGGTCCTGGTCGCTGAAACTCCATTTGAGCTGGCCCGAGCCGTTTGAATCGCTCACGATTTGCGATTGCATCGCCGTCTGAAAATGCGCAAGCGAGGCCGCCGGAACGGTCGTTCCGCCCGACACCACCGCGGAATGCAGCGTCGCCGACGTCGTGTGGCTGTCGGTCCTGTCGCTGTCCCTGAAGCTCATCGTTCCCGACAGCGTGTGCAGCGTTGTTGAATCGTTGAGGTTGGAAAATTCGGTGAAGCTGCCCGTCGCGGAAGACGAGGTGAAAATCGGCGTGTGGTTGGTCATGAAAAAATCCCTGCCTGCGTTGTCATGAAATCGCCGCCGCACGAGAACGCGGCGACGTGACTAATCGGTCTGAGAAATCAGACTGGACTCAACGGACTTGCATCAAAGCTTTGGCTTAGGGTCTTGATCTAGGAGCTTGATCTAGGAACTTGGCTTGTTCGCGAGGCCGTACCTGGCGTTGGGATGGTCAGCAGCAATGAAATTCTGGCGCGGCTCGCGTCGTCGAAATTACGTCGCTATGTCTTCAGTTCAATGACATCAGGTTGCAGCACGGTCGGTCAGAACGCTTCACACAATTCACGTCGCTCAATTCGATCACACTTAAAATCGCTTGCTGGCCGGCCTCTCGGCACGAAGAATACGAGAAGGCATCATGCAACCTCTGCGATCTTATGCCTGAGCTCGCCGCGTCGTCAACGTGGACGTGTCACCGCAAACGCACACAATTGCGGTTCCGGACGGCGGAACCGTTTGAAAAATTGTAACAATTGTAATTTGCGCGGGATTGTCGCCGGCTGATCGTTCAGCCATCGCGTCCGCCCGTCGCGTCGCATCGAGCGTGGCGCAACCGGCGAAGGACGCGGGCTATTTGCCCTTCCAGTTCGGCGTGCGCTTGTTGAGGAAGGCGTCCATGCCCTCGCGGAAATCTTCGCTCATATAGGCCTTCAGGATCAGGTCCTCGCCCTCTTCACGCGACAGCGTGCGGCGGATGCGGCGCACCGCTTCCTTGGTCGCCTCCAGCGTCAGCGGCGCGTGGCTTGCGACGAGTTTTGCCGTCTCGTCGGCGCGGCGCTGCAGCGTCTCGACATCAGGGACGACCTCGTTGAGCAGGCCTAGCGCTAGCGCTTCCTGCGCCTCGACGAGGCGCGCCTTGAAGATCATATCCTTGGTGCGGGCGGGTCCGACCAGCGCGACGACGCGGCTGATGTTCGACATCGACAGGCAGTTGCCGAGCGTGCGCGCGATCGGAAAGCCCATCCGCGTCGTCTCGGTGCCGATGCGGAGGTCGCAGCAGGCTGCAATTCCGGCGCCGCCGCCAGTGCAGGCGCCGGCGATGGCGGCGATCACGGGTACGCGGCACTGCTCGAGCGTGCCGAGCACGCGGTCGATCCGGGCCTCGTAGTCGAGCGCGTCCTGCGCGGTCTTGAACGCACGGAACTGGGAAATGTCGGTGCCGGAGGCGAACGCCTTGTCGCCGGCCCCGGTCAGGATCAGCGCCCTGATCGAGCGATCGGCGTTGATCTCCAGACAGATCTCCGCCATGCGGTCATACATGGCGAAGGTCATTGCGTTGCGCGCCTGCGGGCGGTTGAAGGTGATCCGCGCGATGCCGTCCTGGACGGAGTAGAGCAGGTCTTCGTTAGCGGTCGTCGGTGCGTTCATCGCGCGCTCTCTTCTTCTCTCGGTCAGTCCAGGCTAGCCGGCTCTAGGCCACCTGAGCTTTGGTCATCGGCACCACATCGCGCCCCTTCAGGACGTCCATGGCCGCCAAGACGCCGCCGCTCCGGTGCGGAATTTTTGCCAGATCCAGACCCATCTCGACGCCGGCGAGCGTGCCCATCAGCATCAGATCGTTGAAATGCCCGATATGGCCGATGCGGAACACCTTGCCCTTGACCTTGTTCAGGCCGGTGCCGAGCGACATGTCGAAGGCTTCCAGCACCACCTTGCGGAAGGCGTCGGCGTCGTGTCCATCCGGCACGCGCACGCCGGTCAGCGCCGGCGAGTGCGCCGCCGGGTCGGCGCACTGCGTCTCCAGGCCCCAGACCTTGACCGCGGCGCGCGTCGCCGCGCTGTGGCGCTTGTGGCGGGTCCAGACGTTCTCCAGCCCCTCCTCTTCCAGCATCTTCACCGCTTCGCGCAGGCCGTAGAGCAGGTTGGTCGCGGGCGTATAGGGGAAGGTGCCGAGCTTGTTGAAGTTGATCACCTCCTGCCAGTCCCAATAGGAGCGCATGCCCGGATTGGCTTTCGCCACGGCCAGCGCCTTGTCCGAGACGGCGTTGAAGCCGAGGCCGGGCGGCAGCATCAGGCCCTTCTGCGAGCCCGCGACCGAAACGTCGATGCCCCAGGCGTCGTGCTCATATTCCATCGAGCCGAGGCCGGAGATGGTATCGACCATCAGCAGCGCCGGATGCTTGACGCGGTCGAGCAGCTTGCGCACCTCCAGCGGCGCCGTCACGCAGCCGGTCGAGGTCTCGTTGTGCACGACGCAGACCGCCTTGATCGCGTGCTGCTTGTCGGCGACAAGACGCTTCTCGATCTCGGCGAGGTCGGCGCCGTGGCGCCAGTCGCTCGGGATGAAGTCGACGTCGAGCTTGAACTTGTCGGCGATGCCGCGCCACAGCACGGCGAACTGGCCGGTCTCGCACATCAGGAGCTTGTCGCCGGGCGAGAACACGTTGACCATCGCCGCTTCCCAGGCGCCAGTGCCGGACGAGGGGAAGATGATCACGGGCTGCTTGGTGCGGAACACCCGCTGCATCGAGGCGAGAACCGCAAAACCGAGCTCGGCGAACTCCGGACCGCGATGGTCCAGCGTCGGCATGTCCATCGCCCGCAGCACCCGGTCGGGCACATTGGTCGGTCCTGGAATCTGTAGGAAATGCCTTCCAGTGTGCACGGTCATCGGCGTCCTTCCCGGTCTTTGAGGCTGTCTTGGCTCGAGCGTCCGAGGGCCCGCATTGGGGGCTCCGGCGAGCCGCTCGCATATCATTATTCCCCGGGCTTGTCCCTCGCCCGGCGGGGTCCGTCAATGCACAAGAAGCAGGGCTCGCTTGCCAAGGGCCGTGACGGGGGGCAAGACGGTGCCGGCGAACGGGCGAGAGCGGACCATGGCGGCGGAAGTGGGTGGAAAATCACCGGAATCGGTCCAAACGGACCGTCTGGCCGCACGTCTGGCCCGGGAAATCACCGGCGACGTCCTGTTCGACCCCTTCAGCCGCGGGCGCTACGCCACCGACGCCTCGTTCTACCAGATCATCCCATCAGGCGTGGTGGTCCCGAAGACCATGGACGAGGCCCTGCGGGCGCTGGCGATTGCCCGCGACGAGGGGCTGAAGGTCACCCCGCGCGGCGGCGGCACTTCGCAATGCGGTCAGACCGTCAATGACGGGCTCGTGGTCGATCTCTCGAAGCACCTCAACCGGATCCTGTCGCTCGACGTCGAGGGCCGCACCTGCGTGGTCGAGCCCGGCATCGTGCTCGACGACCTCAACCGCCAGCTCAGGAAGCACGGCCTGTGGTTTCCGGTCGACGTCTCCACGGCGTCGCGCGCCACCATCGGCGGCATGGCCGGCAACAATTCCTGCGGCGGCCGCAGCCTGCGCTACGGCACCATGCGCGACAATACGCTGTCGATGGAGGCCGCGCTCGCTGACGGCACGCTCAGCCGCTTCGGCGAGATCTCGCGCGATCTCTCCGATGTCGAGGCCAGCGACAGCGCAGGCGCCCTGTTCCGCGACATGCTCGATCTCGGAACCCGTGAGGCCGACGAGATCGCGGCGCGCTTTCCCAAAGTGCAGCGCCGCGTCGGCGGCTACAATCTCGATGCGCTGGTGCCGCGCAATGCGCGCAACAACATGGCGCATCTCCTGGTCGGCTCCGAGGGCACCCTCGCCTTCACCACCAAGGTCGAGCTGAAGCTGTGGCCCGTGATCCGCAACAAGGCCCTCGGCGTCTGCCATTTCGGCAGCTTCTACGAGGCGATGGATGCGGCCCAGCATCTGGTCAAGCTGAAACCGATTGCGGTCGAGCTGGTCGACCGCACCATGCTCGCGCTCGGCCGCGACATCGCGATGTTCCGCCCCATCATCTCTGCTGCGATCAAGGGCGATCCTGACGCCGTGCTGGTGGTCGAGTTCGCGGAGGAAGACCAAGCGGATAACCTCGTGCGCCTCAAGCAGCTCGGCGAGCTGATGGGTGATCTCGGCTTCGGCTGGACCAACGACACGCGCAAATGGGGCGGTGTGGTCGAGATCACGGAGCCGGCGCTGCAGAGCGGCATCGCCGATTTCCGCGCCGCCGGCCTCAACGTCATGATGTCGATGAAGCAGGAGGGCAAGCCGGTCTCCTTCGTCGAGGACTGCGCCGTGCCGCTGCCGCACCTCGCCGACTACACCGCGCGGCTGAACGAAGTCTTCGCCAGGCACGGCACCAGCGGCACGATGTATGCGCACGCCTCCGAGGGCTGCCTGCACGTACGCCCGGTGCTGAATTTGAAGCTGGAGAAAGACGTCAAGGCGATGCGCGCCATCGCCGAGGAAGCGTTTGCGCTGGTGCGCGAGTACAAGGGCTCGCATTCCGGCGAGCATGGCGACGGCCTGGTGCGCTCGGAATTCCACGAGACGATGTTCGGCGAACGTCTCGTCGCAGACTTCAGGGAGGTGAAGCAGCGTTTCGACCCGGAGGGCGTCCTCAATCCCGGCAAGATCGTCGATGCGCCCAGGATGGACGACCGCTCGCTGTTCCGCTTCAAGCCCGACTATCGCGTCGGCGAGCTCAAGACCAAGCTCGACTGGTCGGCCTGGCCCGGCGCCGGCGGCGGCTTCCAGGGCGCGGTCGAGATGTGCAACAACAACGGCGCCTGCCGCAAGCTCGAGGGCGGCGTGATGTGCCCGTCCTATCGTGCGACGCGCAACGAGAAGGATGTCACGCGGGGCCGGGCCAACACGCTGCGGCTCGCGATCTCCGGCCAGCTCGGCGAGGGCGCGCTTTCCTCCGACGAAATGATGGAGACGCTGAAACTCTGCGTCTCCTGCAAGGCCTGCCGCCATGAATGCCCGACCGGCGTCGACATGGCCAAGATGAAGATCGAGGTGCTCGCCGCGCGCGCCGCCAGCCACGGCTTGACGCTGCGCGACCGCCTGGTCGGCTATCTCCCGCGTTATGCCG
>NZ_JALBHA010000629.1:0-3132 GCF_023006445.1 Bradyrhizobium sp. SHOUNA76 | reverse complement strand
AGCACGGCATTGCCCGCCCTGAGCAGGCGCTCGGCCCAGTCGCGATAGCGCGCCAGCACGGGATCGGAATGGCCACTGAGCCCGCCGCAACCATGCAGCGCGATCACGGTCGGAAACGGGCCTGCGCCCTCGGGCTTGTAGAGCTGCGCATGGAGGACGCCCGACGCCAGCGGAATGTCGACCGGTTGCGGCGCCGGCGCGGCGCGCGCGGCCGACATCAGCAACGTCAGGAACAGAGTGGTTAATCGAAGGCGCATCGGACTCTGCCGTAGGTGGTACCGGAACCAGCGACCCTTCGCGCAAGCACTATCACGCGGAAACGGCGGCAAAACATCACAAACCGGTGGGTTTACCGGGCGGACAAGCCGCCCTATCTATGCTACATCCCGTCCACCACATCGTGCCCTCCAAGGTTTTCCGCGGAGAGGCCTTCCACGGAGACTTTCGACCGTGCTGAACAAGTTCGGCCCCTCGGGCCATGGCGAAGCGCAGGTGCAGTATCTCGACGGCGACTTCCGCGTGATCTCGCCGGGGACATTCGTGCGCTGTGCCATCACCGACACGCGGATTCCGCTGGACGAGCTGAAGTACTGGAGCGTGGATCTGCAAGAGGCCTACGCTACCCCGGCCGCCGTGCTGCAGCGGCATTTTCCCGGTGCGCCGAAACCGCAGCAATCGTGATCCTTCGGCGCTCGTAGGGTGGGCAAAGGCGCAACGCGCCGTGCCCACCGTCTCACCATGACCGCGACGAGCAATGTGGGCACGCTTCGCTTTGCCCACCCTACAAGATCGAACTCTTGGCATGGTTCGGCTATTGGGGCTCGGTGCCATCGCCGCCCACGCAGGTCTTGACAAAACTCTTCCTGGATTCACCGACGACCTTCTGATCGATCGCCTGCTTCAGGCAATCGAGCCGTGCCTGCGCCAGGCAGAGCTGTAGCTGGTCGCGCTTGTCCTGCCCCTTCAAGCTTGCCGTCGTGGCAAGACACGTCACGCGTTTGGTCGCAGGAACCGGCACGGTGGTGGGAGCAGCGGACGGCGTCGTTTGTGCGGACACCGGCGCAATGATCAGACATACGAGGCTGGCGGCGACGAACGCAGACGGCAGTTTCATCGAATTCTCCCGATCGTCCGAGATCGATAGAAGTTTTGCGATGAATGTCGCCTGAATGGCAGGCTCCGGCAGGACTTCGCCAAGCAGGATTGCCTCGCCGGGGCAACAGGATTGGTGCGCCTTCCACGCGGCAACGGGATGCAGACGTGGTCACGCGTGGCTGGCTGCGACTCTCACACTATGCTGACTTCCCTCGTGCCGATCCGCGTTGCATCGAAGAGTTCTTGCACTCCGAGGTAAGTCATTTCGCGCTGTGGTTGGAATTTTTGTTGCAGCTTGGCGCCCTTAAGTTGTTTGACGAAGTCTTGGTGAAACAGAGAGCTGCTATAGTGCGTGTTAGGTAATTGGCCCTGCTCTTTTATCGCACAGACAATCAAGTCAACCAAACGGCCATCGAGCTTTGGAATTGGCGCAGTCTGTGAACGGGCTCATATCGAAGAGCCATTGACGGGCTATGATCACCTCAAGAAATTCGCGGCGGCATATCTGTAAATCGAAAGTCAACGATGGGGGTGATCATGCCCACCATACTAGACATGCTCTATCGTGAATATTGCCGCGCCCGCCTCGCTGAAATGCGCAAGCAGCTTCTGATCGCAGTCGAACGTTCTGAAGCTCTCGAAGCGCATCATCATCCCGCGGTCCAGGGTGACGATAGTAGGATAGACGCGCAGCACAAGTCCGACCGGGGCGCACCGAATTGAAACCGCCCAGGACCGGCGATCTCTCCCGCGTAGCAGTGACCAGGCAATTGGCAACAGTTTGGGAGGAAGAAGCGATGAACACACCCGAATCTTATACCGTCATGGTCGCCTGCGTCTCGTGCCTGACCATCATCGGATTAATGGCCGTCGGGGCGTGGTGAACATGACCGACTGCTGAACCGCGATCGCGGACGGTTACCAGGTCCGCCAGCAGCGACAGACGAACGCAGCACGCGCCGTTTTTCCATTGTCGGCCAATAGACGCCGGAAAGTCTTCTCGGTCTGCAGACGTGATTGTTTCGTGATGTCAGCGTCGCCGCCGCTTGGTGCTGCGGCGGCTCCGCTTCAAATCCGGATGTCAGCTTCCAGGCGGGGTATACGAAGAGCGCAGCTTGGCCGCGTTCTGGCGGACCTGCTTGATCTCATCCTGCGTGAACAACCGAGTGAGTTTCACGTTCTGCAGGGTGCCCGCCGAGACGGTCAGGCCAGAGATGGCCGGAGCCGCGCCGGGATCAGGCACATCGAAAATCACCAAAACGCCAGGACCGTCGGCCGCAACACTGTACATCGAGATCAGCCTTCCGCCGGCCGCCTCGATGAGTTTTCTGGCCGCCTCCTGACGATCGGTCGTGGGGTTTTCCAAAATGGCGTTGAGAGAGCGTGGTGTGTATTGGCCGGTGAGGCAAAAATGCATGGCATGTTCTCCTCTGATCTTTTGGCAATAACTCTCCGTGCCGTCCCGAACTGGTCGCTACGGCCGCTGCGCCTGACATGATGAAGATGCGTTGCCCGCCGTGGGCACTAACGCCGTCGATGATTGCCGGGAGTTCGGCACGTCCCGGTGACGGCTCTCATCGAAGGCTACATCAACTCCCGAACGCGCGGAAGAGGATTCGCCGGTCGCGACACTCTGCTTTTCAGACTACGGCAGAGACGTTGCCTTATGTTCGAGATCAACGCGTGTTGAACCGCCGCTCGCGCGCCTTGTACAGATGATCGCTGATCAATTGCCGGAGCTTTGCCGGCTCATCGAATTCGAGCTCGACGGCGAACGGCACGATGTCATCAGGCACGCCCTCGCTGCCGCGCAGGCGTGCGAGGTCCTTTTCCGTCGTCACCAGCGTGAGCTGCTCGCGCAGGGCGTCCGCCGCAAGCGCTGCGATTTCCTCGCGCGAGAACATGTGGTGGTCGGCGAACGGACGCGTGCGCGCGACGTCGATGCCGCCGGCACGCAAGCTGCGGAAGAAGCGCTCGGGATCGCCGATGCCGGCGAAGGCGAGAACCCGCTTGCCGAACAGCTGCGCGAGCGAGGCC
>NZ_JALBHA010000628.1:0-3165 GCF_023006445.1 Bradyrhizobium sp. SHOUNA76 | reverse complement strand
GTTGACGAGCGCGAGGCCCTCGACGCTCTCGCGCGCGAGCTTGCGCGACAACCGCGCCGGCCAGGTGGGGCTGCGCGCGATCACCAGATGATTGATGGTGTGCATCGACAGCACCAGCGCCGTCGACGGGTCTGCCTTGCCGATGATCCCGACGACGCGCGCGGCGTACCTTGCGCCTGCTCCGGCACCGCCATGGACGGCCGGCACCGTCAGCGACAACAGGCCGGCTTCCGATAGTTCGCGAAAGTTCTCGAACGGGAAGCTGCCGGTGCGGTCGTGCTCGGCCGCGCGCGCGGCAAAGTCCGTCGCCAGCGCCTCGGCGCGCGCGATGTAGTCGGGTTCGCTATGCGGCGTCCGCCCTTTGGCTACGGGAGTCACCATGTTGCATCCAGTCCCAGCAGGCCGAGGATCTGGCGGCGCAGATCGGCGAGATAGGGATCGCCGCGATGCCGCGGATAGGGCCGGTCGACGCGGATGTCGGCCTTCACGCGAGCCGGGCGATCGCTGAAGACGATGACGCGGTTGGCGAGCACCAGGGCCTCCTCGGCGTCATGCGTCACCAGCAAGGTCGTAAAGCCCTTGCGCTGCCAGAGCGCAACGAGTTCGGCCTGCATGGTGATGCGGGTCAGCGAGTCCAATTTTCCGAGCGGCTCGTCGAGGATCAGGATTTTTGGATCGTTGACCAGGGCCCGGGCCAGCGCGACGCGCTGCGCCATGCCGCCGGAGAGCTGGTGCGGATAGGCGTTGCGGAACGACGCCAGGCCGACCAGATCGAGCGCGGCATCGACGCGGTGGCGCTGGCTCTTCAAAATGCCCTGGGCCTCGAGGCCCAGGGCGACGTTGTCCCAGACCGACCGCCAGGGAAACAGGGTCGGATCCTGGAACACGACCACGCGCGAGGGATGCGGCCGGGTGATGCGCGCCTCGTCCTCGCGCAACGTGCCCGCCTTGGGTTTGTCGAGGCCGGCAACGAGCCGCAGCAAGGTCGACTTGCCGCAGCCGGAAGGGCCGAGCAGCGCGACGAAGTCGCCGGGTTCGACGGAGATGCTGACGTCGCTCAGCACCGGCAGCTCGGTGCCGTCGATGTCGAAGGCGTGGCTGACCTGCTCGATGTCGAGCGCGGCACCGGCAGCCGGATGAGTGTCGATTTCGGCGAGAGCTGTAGCTACCATTTCACGGTCCCCTTCTGCCAGACCAGCAGACGATCACGGATCGAAAACAGCAGCGTGATCGCGCCGGAGCAGAGCAGCGACATCACGATCAGCGCCGCATACATGTTGGCGTAGGCGGCCCAGCCCTGCGCCCATTGCAGGTACCAGCCGAGCCCGGCCTTGACGCCGATCATCTCGGCGACGACGAGCACGGCGAAGGACGAGCCAAGCCCCATGAACAGGCCGACGAAGACGTGCGGCAATGCTGCGGGGATCGCCACCTTCAACACCAGGAAGGATGGCTTTGCGCCCAGCGTGCGCGCGACGTCGTAATAGGCGTTGCTGACGCTCGCCACGCCCGACCAGGTCAGCACGGTGACCGGAAAGCCGGTCGCCAGCGCAATCAGGAAGGTCGATGCGCTCCAGCTCGACGGGAACGTGAAGAAAGCGATCGGCAGCCAGGCGGTCGCCGGCAGCGGGCCTATGAAGCGTAGCACCGGATGCACCCAATAGCCGACTGCGCGCGACCAGCCGATCGAGACGCCGGTGAGAAAGCCGACCGTCGCGCCGATCAGATAGCCGCCGAGCTGGAGCTTGACCGAGGCGAAGACACTGTCGAGCAGCTTCGGCAGGTCGTCGGTGTAGACTTCGATGATCGCCTGCGGCGGCGGGAAGAACGGCAGCGGCAGCCAGGCGAATTTGGCGGTCGCGACCTCCCACAGGGTCAGGAACGCGCCGAGTGCGAGGAGCCAGGGCGCGCGCTTGTGCAATGCCCGTCCCGCCGATCCCAAATAGTCGGCGCTGACGGTTCCGAACAGCGCGATCGCCGCAATGACAAAAGCGGCAATGCCGAGCGAATGCGTACGCGTCCAGTCACCGACATCCTGCCACCACAGGCAGGACAGGCCGAAGGCGATCCAGGCGATGCTGGCAAGAACTCCGGCGCCGGACTCCCGGATCCAGCCCGCAAGCAGCGGCGCGCGGGAGAGACGCGGCGCGCCGGAGGCGAGGCCGTCAGACAGCGAATACGTCGACATAGATGCGCTCCGCGAATTTGGCCGTGTCGGTGCCCGGCTTGAAGACCTGCACGCTCTTCAGATCGTCCGCATAGCCCTTGAGCTCGCGCTTCAGGATCTCGCCGACGGGATGATGATGGTGGGTGTGGTAGCGCACCATGCCCTCGATGTCGGCGAGCGACGCGGTCTTCGGTGCGTAGGGCTGGAACGACTTTGCCGTCACGGCCGGGTTTTGCGTGGTGAGCATCGCGGCGTCGAGCAGCGCTTGGGTCAGCGCGCGAGCGACCTGCGGCTCCTCGCGCACCAGGCTGCCGCGCAGACCGAGGATGCAGCAGCTCTTTTCCCGATACTCGCCGTCGAGATTGGACGCAACTTCCTTGTACTGACTGTCCTTGAGCCAGAGATAGCCGAGCGGATCGGACGACAGAAACGCCTGCACCTCGCCCTTCTCCACAGCGACGTTGAGCAGGTTGCCGGGATAGGCGCGCCAATCGACGTCCTTGTTGGGATCGATGCCGAGCTTTGCGAGCTGAATGGAGAAGAAGTTCTTGTCGGGGCCTGCCAGATCGCCAACCGCGACGATCTTGCCCTTGAGATCGACGAGCTTGCTTACACTGGAGTCTGCGCGGGTCAGGACGCGCATGCAGCCGCCATGGGTGCCGGCGGCGATCTTGACGTCAAAGCCCTGCTCCAGCGGCTTCAGCCAGCGCAGCGCCATGCCGAGACCGGCATCGCTCTTGCCCGTCGCGATCGCCTCGAGCAATTGGTCGGTCGAGCCGGAATAGTTGATGAGCTCGACGTCGAGATTGTGCTTCTGGAAGAAGCCGTGCTCGATGGCGACCGGCACCGGCGCCAAGCACACCGCGCCGGCGTTCCACGACAATTTCAGCTTGCGTGGCGCGCCGGTAAGCGCAGGCGCATCCGATGCCGTCCGGCACAGCGGAAACTCCGAGAAATCGACGCCGGTCGCAATCCCGCCCGGCGCGAAGGCCTGCGCC
>NZ_JALBHA010000627.1:0-3165 GCF_023006445.1 Bradyrhizobium sp. SHOUNA76 | reverse complement strand
CTTCGCGGGCTCCTCCGCCTTCGGAGGCGCGACGGGCGGCGGCGCCTCCTCTGCGAGCGCCGGCGACAGCCAGAGGGCCAGGCACAAGACAGCGATAAACCGAGCTATTCGCATGGCATCGATGCAATCGACCAAAATCGGACCTTGACTTGGAACCCCAGCCAACTAGCAACAGACGGCAGTATCAACGCAGGTCCCGCCCGGATGGTGACAATCTTTTTTGATCTCGACGGCACGCTGACCAACCCGAAGCCGGGGATCACGCGCTCGATCCAGTACGCGCTGGAGCGGCTGGACGTCGCGGTGCCGAGCGAGGACGAACTGACCTGGTGCATCGGGCCGCCGCTGCATGCCAGCCTGAAGAAGCTCACCGGAACCGACGAACTCGCCGACCGCGCGCTGCTGCTCTATCGCGAGCGCTTCAGCGATATCGGCCTGTTCGAGAACGAAGCCTATGCCGGCATCGTGGACACGCTGACGACGCTGACCGCGACGACGCCGCGCATGTTCGTCGCGACCAGCAAGCCCGCGGTCTACGCCACCCGCATCGTCGATCATTTCGGCCTGAAGCCCTATTTCGAGCGTGTGTTCGGCTCCGAGCTCGACGGCACGCGCGTCGACAAGCGCGACCTGCTGCGCTACGCGCTCGACGAGACCAGGGTCGATGCGAGCGGTGCGATCATGATCGGCGACCGCAGCCATGACGTGGTCGGCGCCCGCACCAACGGCATGACCGCCATCGGCGTGCTCTATGGCTATGGCAGCGAGGCCGAGCTCAGGGACGCCGGTGCGCATCACATCTGCGCCGCGCATCCGGAATTGCTCGGACATTGCGTGGGCTGATCATCGAGGGACTGCGCCCAGCGCTCGAGCGCGGCGAGGCGCTTCCACCAACTCTGTCTCATGCCGGTTGCCGAGCGGTCATCGCCGCGAGCCTTCGTTTGCGACGAAGACAAGGCTCGCCAATTCCAGATTGTCTTGTTGCGCTCCGTGCATCAGGCTGGCGCACATGAGGACGCGCACCACGATAAGCGGATCGGAGCTGTTGCTGGGTGTGATCGCGATCCGACTTGCGGTGCTGGTTCTGGTCGGCTGGGGCCTGACACTTTTGCCGCGGCCAGCGCATGACAGCGAACGCGCCTGCCTTCTCTCACCTGTAACGAGAAGCGAGGCTCAGGCGAAAGCGGTCCGCTCGCAGGTCGCCGATGCAGCGTTCGATGACATGCTGCTGCACGACTAGGCTGCTCCCAAGCAGGGCCGGTATGTGAGCGCATGATAGGACAAGGCGTTCGCTTGCGCTAACTTCGGCACCAGGACCGCGACGAACAATCAGCAGTCAGCCGAGGAGCATATCGATGGAATACCGACGCTTGGGCCGGTCGGGCCTCATGGTGCCCGCCTTGAGTCTCGGGACCGGCACGTTCGGCGGTGTCGGCCGCCTCGCGGCGTGGGGCACGACGGATGCGACCGAAGCCCGGCGCCTGCTGGACATCTGTCTCGAGGCCGGCGTGTCGATGTTCGACACCGCGGACGTCTATTCGCTCGGCGAGTCCGAGCGTGTGCTCGGCGAAGCCATCAAAGGCCGCCGCGACAAGGTCCTGGTCTCAACCAAGGCAACCTTCCGCTTCGGCGACGGTCCCAACGACATCGGCTCGTCACGGCAGCATCTGCTCGCAGCCATAGACGGTTCGCTGCGCCGGCTCGGCACCGACTACATCGATCTGTTCCAGCTTCATGGCTTCGACGCCTTCACTCCGCCCGAAGAGGTGCTCGGCACGCTCGACGTGCTCGTGCGCGCCGGCAAGATCCGCTACGTCGGCGTTTCGAATTTCTCCGGCTGGCACCTGATGAAATCGCTCTCTGTTGCCGACAAGCATGGCTTCCCGCGCTACGTCGCCAACCAGACCTATTATTCGCTGATCGGGCGCGACTACGAATGGGAGTTGATGCCGCTCGGCCTCGACCAGGGGCTGGGCGCCGTGGTCTGGTCGCCGCTCGGCTGGGGACGCCTCACCGGCAAGATCCGCCGGGGTCAGCCGAAGCCCGAGGTGAGCCGCCTGCCCAAGACGGCCGATTTCGGCCCGCCGGTGCCGGACGAGCACGTCTATCGTGTCGTCGAGGCCATCGACGAGGTCGCGACGGAAACCGGAAAGAGCGTGTCGCAGATCGCGCTGAACTGGCTGCTGCAGCGCCCCACCGTGTCGACACTGATCATCGGCGCGCGCAACGAGACGCAGCTCCGCGAAAATCTCGGCGCGGTCGGCTGGTCGCTGACCAAGGACCAGGTCGCAAAGCTCGACGCGGCGAGCAAGGTCACTCTGCCCTACCCCTACTGGCACCAGCGGACGACCTTCACCGACCGGAACCCGCCGGCGGTCTAGGACCCTTGAGCTGCATCAAGCCCGCTTGCATCGGCCGTGACATTCTGCGGCCGTCGCGAGGCTCCCGATGCGCCGATTTGCCATGAAGGCCCTGTTCATGGTGCTCAATTTCAACCGCGCGGAGCGACAGCGGATCGATTGGGTTCGCGCCGTCATCATCTCCTCCACGGCAGTGACGTTCGGCCTCATCGCACTCTACATGTTCGGAAAATCGACAGCGCGCTGGTAGGGCTGCGCCGGCCGTCCAAATCCATGTTCGCGGCGCCGTTACGGGAACTGCTGGTATCCTGACGGGTTGCCGTCAATCCGGCAATTTCCTATTCGGAGATGAATCACGGCTCGAATCAAGCGCGCCTCCATCATGTCGTCTGCCCCGATCGAGCATGCCGACGGCCTGCCGCAGCCGCAGCGCAACCAGGCGGTGCTGACCATTGCGCTCGGCATCATCATGGCGGTGGTCGACAGCGCCATCGCCAATGTCGCGCTGCCGACGATCGCGGCCGACCTGGATGCGAGTCCGGCCTTTTCGATCTGGATCGTCAACGGCTACCAGCTCGCGATCACGATCTCGCTGCTGCCGCTGGCTTCGCTCGGCGAGATCGTCGGCTATCGCCGCGTCTATCTGGTCGGGCTGGTGCTGTTCACGCTGGCGTCCGCCTTCTGCGCGCTGGCGCATACGCTGCCGCTGCTGACGATCGCGCGCATCATCCAGGGCTTCGGCGCGGCCGGCATCATGAGCGTCAACGCGGCGCTGGTGCGCTTCACCTATCCGCGCAGCCAGCTC
>NZ_JALBHA010000626.1:0-3172 GCF_023006445.1 Bradyrhizobium sp. SHOUNA76 | reverse complement strand
TTGGTCTTGACCCGCACGACATAGTCGCCGCGGCGCTCGTGCATCTCCTCCATCGTCATTTCGGATGCGACCGAGCGGATCGCGGAGATGAACTTGCCGGCGAGGAGGGCGCTGGACGCTTGCCTGAAGGCGTTCGGCGGCTTCGACCACAACGCCCAGACGCTCCGCGTCGTCGCTTCGCTGGAGCACCGCTACCCTGAATTCGACGGGTTGAACCTGACCTGGGAGTCGCTGGAGGGCGTCGTCAAGCACAACGGTCCGCTGACCGACCGCAGCGGTGCGCCGGTCGGGCGCTACCGCGAGCATGGTATTCCCGTCGGAATCGCCGACTACATCAAGACCTACGACCTCGAACTCTGGAGCTTCGCCTCACTGGAGGCTCAGGTCGCGGCCATCGCCGACGACATCGCCTATGACGCCCACGATATCGACGATGGCCTGCGCGCCGGCCTGTTCCATCTCGACGATCTCAAGGTGATGCCGCTCACCGCTGAAATCATCGCCGAGACCTCTGCGCATTATCCTGAGCTCGAAGAGCTCAGGCGCGGCGCTGAATTGGTGCGCGAGTTGATCTCGCATCTGATCGGCGCGGTGTTCGCGGAAGCGCAGAAGAACATCGCCGCGGTCAAGCCGCAGTCGGCCCAGGACGTCCGGCAGCGGAGCAGGGCACTGATCGCGTTCCCGGCCGAGGTCGCCGAGGAAGAGGCGGCGATCAAGAGCTTCCTGTACCAGCACATGTACCGTCACAAGCGGGTGATGCGGGTGATGGGCGAGGCGGAGCAGATCCTGTTCGACCTGTTCGCCAAATACCTGAAGGAGCCGGCCGAGCTGCCGCCGGAATGGCTGCTGGGGGCGGAGGCCGACAACGAGGGCGACCGGGCCCGCCGGATCGGCAATTTCATTGCCGGAATGACCGACCGTTTCGCCCTGACCGAGCACCAGCGGCTTTTTGACTCGACCCCGGATTTGCGTTAGGCGGCGGCCATGCCCCAGACATCCACATCCCTGCATTTGTTCGCCGACGTGCTCGCACGTGTGCACGCCGCCTGCCGTGCGCTGGCCGTGGAAGCCAACTGGCCAGAGGGCATCGATTTCTCCCGCGTGGTGGTCGAGCCGCCGCGCGATGCCACCCATGGCGACATGGCGACCAACGCCGCGATGGTGCTGGCGAAAGAGGCAAAGGCAAAGCCGCGCGATCTCGCCGAGCAGATCGCCGAACGGCTGCGCGCCGACGCATTGATCGCCAAGGTCGACGTCGCCGGTCCCGGCTTCATCAATTTGACGCTCAAGCCGGCCGCCTGGGCGGAGGCACTGCGCACGGTTCTACGCGAGGCCGCTGATTACGGCCGCGTCCGCGGCGGCTCCAAGGTCAATGTCGAGTACGTCTCGGCCAATCCGACCGGGCCGATGCATGTCGGTCATTGCCGCGGCGCCGTGTTCGGCGACGCGCTTTCGAGCCTGCTCCAGTTCGCCGGCCACGACGTCACCCGCGAATATTACATCAACGATGCCGGCGCCCAGGTCGATGTGCTCGCGCGCTCCGCCTTCCTTAGGTATCGCGAGGCGCTCGGCGAGGACATCGGTCCGATCCCCGAGGGCCTTTATCCCGGCGATTATCTCAAGCCAGTCGGCGCAGCCCTGGCGAAAGAGCACGGCGACAAGCTGCTCGCGATGAGCGAGGCCCAGTGGCTGCCGACGGTGCGGGCCAAGGCGATCGCGATGATGATGGACGAGATCAAGGACGATCTCGCCGCCCTCAACATCCGCCACGACGTGTTCTTCTCGGAGCGCTCGCTGATCGAGACCGGCAACAACAAGGTCGCCGAAACGATCGATTTCCTGAAGGCCAAGGGCGATATCTACGAAGGCCGCCTGCCGCCGCCGAAGGGCGCGCCGGTCGAGGATTGGGAAGACCGCGAGCAGCTGCTGTTCAAGGCGACGGCCTACGGCGACGACGTCGATCGTCCGCTGATCAAGTCGGACAATTCCTACACCTACTTCGCCTCCGACATCGCCTACCACAAGAACAAGTTCGATCGCGGCTTCGCCGAGATGATCGACGTCTGGGGCGCCGACCATGGCGGCTACATCAAGCGCATGCAGGCGGCAGTGAAGGCGACGACGTCAGGCAAGGGGGCGCTCGACGTCAAGATCGTCCAGCTCGTCAAGCTGCTGCGCAACGGCGAACCGGTGAAAATGTCCAAGCGGAGCGGGGACTTCGTCACCCTGCGTGAGGTGGTGGATGAAGTCGGCCAGGACGCCGTCCGCTTCATGATGCTCTATCGCAAGAACGACGCCGTGCTCGATTTCGACCTCGCCAAGGTCATGGAACAGTCGCGCGACAACCCGGTGTTCTACGTCCAGTACGGCCATGCCCGCGGCCACTCGATCTTCCGCAACGCGCGAGCTGAGGTGTTCCCGGAACTGCCGGAGGATTCGGGCAAACGGATCGCCTGGCTCAGTGAGTCGCCGGTGGAAAGGTTGTCAGACCCGGTCGAGCTTGAACTTCTCAAGCGCCTCGCAATATATCCGCGCATGCTCGAGGCAGCTGCCGCGGCGCACGAGCCGCACCGAATTGCCTTTTATCTCTATGATTTAGCCAGCGAATTTCATGCACTTTGGACGAAGGGGCGCGATTTGCCCTATTTACGCTTCATTATCAATAATGATGCAGATCTAACGAAGGCGCGGCTGGCCATGGTCCAGGGCGTCGTCTCGGTTCTGGCATCGGGCCTCGCCATCCTCGGCGTCCATGCCCCGAACGAGATGCGGTAGTTTGGGGCGAACTACTTAAGGGAAATTCGGGGGTAACCGGCAGAAGCCGGATCGCTTAGACTTGGTTGAAAGCCTTGTGGGTCGAAAGCCGTGCCTTGGTCGAGGGGCGCGCGGCTTTCCCGAAGGGACGCATCATCACGATGGCCGAACGATATCAGGACAGACCGTTTCCTTCCGATGACTATGGTCGCGGTGGCGACCCGCATGGCAGCAGGACGGAAAGCGATCCCTTGGCTGAACTTGCCCGCTTGATCGGACAGACCGATCCTTTTGCCGCGCAGTCGCGCCCCGGCGCGCGCCCGCCGGCAGCGTCTCCGCCCGCACCGAGTTACCAGGACTACGATCGACAGGACGATTATCAACAGGCCTATGCCGAGCCGGCGCCGCCGGCACCGCC
>NZ_JALBHA010000625.1:0-3173 GCF_023006445.1 Bradyrhizobium sp. SHOUNA76 | reverse complement strand
CGAGGTGCGCGACGGGCGCGTCGAGGAATCCGAGCGCTCGGAGGGCGACGATGTCGGTCTGCGCGTGCTGGTCGGCCAGCGCCAGGCGGTGGTCTCGACCAACGACGTCAGCGGCGATGCCGTCACCAAGCTCGCCGAACGCGCGGTCGCGATGGCGCGCGTTGCGCCCGACGACAAATATGTCGGCCTCGCCGATCCCGCGCTGCTCGCACGCGACTTCCCCGATCTCGACCTGCTCGATCCCGACGTGCCCGCCACCAGCGAGCTCGAGCGCCGCGCCCTCGAAGCCGAGGCTGCTGCCCTCGCCGTGAAGGGTGTCACCAAATCCGGCGGCGCCTCGGCCTCCGCCGGCATGGGCGGCATGGTGCTGGTCACCTCGACCGGCTTCCACGGCTCCTATTTGCGCTCCAGCCAGGGCATCTCCGCCACCGCCATCTCTGGCGAAGGTACCGGCATGGAGCGCGATTACGACTTCACCTCGGCGCCGCATGGCGCGGACCTGTTGTCGCCGCAAATCGTCGGCCGCTCCGCCGGCGAGCGCACCGTGGCGCGCTCCAATCCGCGCAAGGTCGAGACCTGCAAGGTGCCGGTCGTGTTTGATCCGCGCGTTGCCGGCTCCCTGGTCGGCCATGTCGTCGGCGCCATCAACGGCGCCTCGATCGCGCGCAAGACCAGCTTCCTGAAGGACAAGCTCGGCCAGCAGCTGTTTGCGAAGAACATCCGCATCGTCGACGATCCCTTGCGCAAGCGCGGCTTGCGCTCGCAGACCTTCGATGCCGAGGGCGTCGCGGTGAAGAAGATCGCGCTGATCGACGAGGGCGTGCTGACGACCTGGCTGCTCGACTGTGCCACCGCGCGCGAGCTCGGCCTCACCACCACTGGGCACGCCCATCGCGGCGTGTCGTCTTCGCCGTCGCCCGGCCCTTACAATCTGCATCTCGAGCCCGGCACACCGAGCCCGGCCGAACTGATCTCCGACATCAAGCAGGGTTTCTACGTCACCGACCTGATCGGCTCGGGCGTCAACGGCGTCACCGGCGACTACAGCCGCGGCGCCTCCGGCTTCTGGATCGAGAACGGCGAGATCACCTATCCCGTCAGCGAGGTGACGATCGCCGGCCATCTGTTCGAGATCTTCAAGTCGATGCAGCCGGCGAACAATCTCGAGTTCCGCTACGGCGTCAATGCGCCGACGGTGCGCATCGAGGGTTTGACGCTTGGCGGACGTTGAGGCGAACGCCCCGGGCGAAACCATCCGGACGCGCGACGCCGCGCTGCTGCGAGACACGGTGCGAGAAGCGGGTGCGCTGGCACAGTCGATGTTCCGCACCGAGCTGAAGAAGTGGACCAAAGGCGCCTCTTCGCCGGTGTCGGAAGCCGACATCGCCGTCAACGATTTGCTCGAAGCACGCCTGCGCGCGGCGACGCCGGACTATGGCTGGCTGTCCGAGGAAAGCGTCGACGACGCGGCGCGGCTGTCGCGGCGGCTGACCTGGATCGTCGATCCCATTGACGGCACGCGCAACTATCTCAACGGCCACGACGACTGGTGTGTCAGCGTCGCGCTGGTCGAGGATGCCACACCGGTGCTCGCCGCGGTGTTCGCGCCGACGAGCGGGGAGTTCTTCTTCGCGGTCCGCGGCCGAGGCACGACGCTGAACGAGAAGCCCGTGCGGGCGGCGGGCGGATCGGAGCTCGACTTTGCCCGTGTCGCCGGCCCGAAACCGCTGGTCGAGCGGCTCAACAGCTCAGGCAACGAGATCAAGCTGCATCCGCGAATCGGTTCGCTCGCGCTGCGCCTGTGCCGGGTCGCCCATGGCGCGCTGGATGCGGCTTTTGCGGGGGGCAACAGCCATGATTGGGACCTTGCGGCGGCCGATTTGATCGTGCAGGAAGCCGATGGTAGGATGAGCGACCTCTCCGGAGAACCCATCCTCTATAACCGCCGGGAAGTGGCGCACGGGGTGCTGGTGGCAGCGGGGCGCGATCGTCATGCGGGCATTGTCGCGCATTTTCGAAACCGTCCCATAGCCTAAGGCGCTTTTCGTCGTGCTTGTCGAACACTGCTTTGCCGGGCAGCCCTTTAGGAACAGGACTCATGCCAGATAGTGCCCCGCAACAATTGCTTCACCTCGTCGTCGGCGGCGAACTCGTCGATCTCGAGCACAACACCTTCAAGAATCTCGACGACGTCGAGATCGTCGGCCTCTATCCGAATTATGCCACCGCCCACGCCGCCTGGCGGGCCAAGGCGCAGAGCACGGTCGACAACGCGCAGATGCGCTATTTCATCGTCCATCTCCACCGGCTGCTCGACCCGAATCAAGAACCGGCGCGTTGAAAAAACTGCTTCGCAATACGCTGCGAAGCAGCTGGCTTCAGCGTGCCGTCGGGGTTCTGGCGGCCGAATACCTGCGTCTGGTCTGGCGCACCAACAAGTTCACGTTCGATCCGCCTGATGTCTATGACATCGTCGAGCCGCAGATCCCGGCGATCTTCGCCTTCTGGCACGGCCAGCATTTCCTCACCCCCTTCATCAAGAACAAGGACTCCTATCGGGCCAAGGTGCTGATCTCCCGTCACCGCGACGGCGAGTTCAACGCCATCGCGGTGGAGCGGCTCGGCATCGGTCTGATCCGCGGTTCCGGCGATCATGGCAGCGCGTTCCACCGCAAGGGCGGGGTCGGCGCCTTCAAGGAAATGGTGCGGACGCTTCAGGACGGCTGTAATGTCGCGCTGACCGCCGATGTCCCCAAGCGCGCGCGCGTGGCCGGGCTCGGCATCATCATGCTGGCACGGGAATCGGGGCGGCCGATCATGCCTTTCGCGATGGCGACCAGCCGCTTCATCCGGCTGAAGAACTGGGACCGCACCACCATCAATCTGCCATTCGGGCGGGGCGCATTGGTCGGCATCAAGGAAATCCACGTTCCACCCGATGCCGACGCCGCCACGATGGAAGCGCTGCGGCTGGAGCTGGAAGAGACGTTGAACGAGGCGACCCGCCGCGCCTACGCGCAGCTCGGCCGCCCGGGGCCTCAAGATGCCTAAATCGCTGCCCATTGCGCTGCCGATCACGCTGCGGATGTATCGGCGCCTGGCCTCCGGCCTGGTGCCGCTTGCCCCTGCGCTGATCAAGCGGCGGCTGAAGCAGGGCAAGGAAGACCCTGCGC
>NZ_JALBHA010000624.1:0-3209 GCF_023006445.1 Bradyrhizobium sp. SHOUNA76 | reverse complement strand
CCAATGTCGTCGCGGCTTCCGCACCGATCCCGCGTTCCACCCGCCCCGCGTCGCGCAGCCTCGCTCAGGCGACGGAGATCAACACGGTGGTCGGCAAGAGCGTCGACGGCATGGTCGCGACCGCGACCCGCCTCTCCGCCGCCAAGGGCGAGAGCATCTGGCTCAAGATCGTGATGCTGTCCCCGAGCGCTAGCCGTGCCATGTCGGTCACGCTGATGGGCGAGCTCGATACGGCCGCACTACGCGCCTATTTCGTCAAGCCACGGGCCGTGATCGCGATGGGCTTTGTCGACGATCCGATGCACGGCCTGTCCTGTGACAGCTTCTCGGGCAGCGCGACCACGAAGCTCGAAACCACGTCGTTCGTCGTGCGCACCGCCGCGCTGCGCTGACAGCCGCGACTACGTCCACAAACTCGATCTCGTAGCCCGGATGTCGCTTCGCTCATCCGGGCTACGGCAATGGCAGCCGAGGCGCCAACGCCTCAGAGCATTCCGAGCGCCTGCATGTAAGTCTCGAGAATGGTCTCGGCCTCGGCGCGCTCGTTCGGGTCCTGCTTGCGCATGCGCACGATGGTGCGCAGCGCCTTGACGTCGTAGCCATTGCCTTTGCTCTCGGCATAGACGTCCCGGATGTCGTCGGAGATCGCCTTCTTCTCTTCCTCCAGCCGCTCGATGCGCTCGATGATGGATTTGAGCTGGTCCTTGGCAAATTTCGTCGCGGGCTCGTCGTCGCGGACGGCGGCGGTGGTGGCCATCTTGGTACTCCAAATGGAACTGGCAAAACGAGGTGACGCCGGCATCCTCACCGCGCGTGCTGGGGAGAACCCTTAGGGTTGGCGTCCCC
The DNA here is from genome assembly GCF_023006445.1 of Bradyrhizobium sp. SHOUNA76. Taxonomy (NCBI): domain Bacteria; kingdom Pseudomonadati; phylum Pseudomonadota; class Alphaproteobacteria; order Hyphomicrobiales; family Nitrobacteraceae; genus Bradyrhizobium; species Bradyrhizobium sp. SHOUNA76. The sequence goes on along the minus strand of NZ_JALBHA010000624.1, from coordinate 2,363 downwards.
CGCGTTCAAGCAAGCATCGCGCTCGTCCACAGCGCGCCCACACCTTCCTGCTGCGGGGCGAAGAAAGCTGTTGTGTGGTGCGACTCAAGGGCGTGGCGCGTGAGACCGCTCAGTGCCCGTGGCCGTGAGGATGGACCTTCTTCATCGTCTCAAGCTGCTCGGGCGTGGCCGTGCCCTGGTATTTCGACTTCCAGGTCTCATAGGGCATGCCGTAGACGGCCTCCCGGCTCTCGTCCTTGCTCAAGGCGACGCCTTGGGCGTCCGCGGCTTCCTTGAGCCAGTTGGACAGGCAGTTGCGGCAGAAGCCGGCGAGATTCATCAGGTCGATGTTCTGGACATCCGTCCGCGTCTTCAGATGATCGACCAGGCGGCGGAACGCAGCCGCCTCGAGTTCCGTTCTGGTTTTGTCGTCGATTGCCATGGTTATATCCCCTGGGCCTGGCCCGATGGAGGTCACCCTTACGGGATCAGGTGGGGCCTGTCACAGATTTTGCCATATCCCGGCGCAAACCGGCCCGACGACGGAATTGCCGCTCGCTTGGGGCCGTTCCCAGCCCTACGCCAAATCGTCAATGATCTGGTATAGCTACCGCGACAATGATTGCCGAATCTCCCCGCCCCCCGCTTCGCCTGCTCGCCCGGTTGGTCCCGGTGCTGGTGATCGCCTTGCTGTGCCTTTGCGCCAGTCCGGCCTCCGCCGATTTCCGCCTCTGCAACAACACCTCGAGCCGGGTCGGCATTGCGCTCGGCTACAAGGACGCTGAGGGCTGGACCACCGAAGGCTGGTGGAACATCTCGTCCCGCTCCTGCGAGACCCTGCTGCGGGGAACGCTGGTCGCCCGATATTATTACATCTACGCGATCGACTATGACCGCGGCGGCGAGTGGTCGGGGCAGGCCTTCATGTGCTCGCGTGACAAGGAGTTCACCATCCGCGGCACCGAGGATTGCCTCGCGCGCGGCTATGACCGGACCGGCTATTTCGAGGTCGACACCGGCGAGCAGCGAGCGTGGACGGTGCAGTTGACTGACGCCAACGAACAGCCGGCGCAGCAGCGCGTACCGGGCCTGCCTGGTCCGGTTGGCCCGGGCGGGGTTCCGGGTTTGCCCAATAGCCCGCCCGGTGGTACGCCCCCCGCCGCGCCTGGCCTCCCGCCAGCTCCCTCGCCACCGTCTGGAAGTAAGCCATGAGGCGTCTTCGCCGTATCAAGATTCTCGCGACCCTGGGACCGGCCTCTTCAGATCTCGCGATGATCCGCCGCCTGTTCGAGGCCGGCGCCGACCTGTTTCGCATCAACATGAGCCACACCTCGCATGACAAGATGCGGGAGCTGGTGGCGACGATCCGCAACGTCGAGAGCAGCTACGGCCGGCCGATCGGCATCCTGGTCGATCTCCAGGGCCCGAAGCTCAGGTTAGGGGCCTTCGCCGAAGGCTCGGTCCAGCTCCAGAACGGCCAGACCTTCACGCTCGATTCCGACAAGGCGCCCGGCGATACCACGCGCGTCCACCTGCCGCATCCGGAGATCCTGGCGGCGCTGCGGCCCGGCCACGCGCTGCTGCTCGACGACGGCAAGGTGCGCCTGATCGCGGAGGAAACCTCCAAGGAGCACGCGGTGACGCGTGTCGTGGTCGGCGGCAAGATGAGCGACCGCAAGGGCGTCAGCCTGCCCGACACCGACCTGCCGGTCTCTGCCATGACATCGAAGGATCGCGCCGACCTCGAGGCGGCGCTTGTCACCGGCGTCGACTGGATCGCGCTGTCTTTCGTGCAGCGCGCCGACGACGTGCTCGAAGCCAAGAAGATGATCCGCGGCCGCGCCGCCGTGATGGCCAAGATCGAGAAGCCGCAGGCGATCGACCGCCTCGCCGACATCATCGAGGCCTCCGATGCGCTGATGGTGGCGCGCGGCGACCTCGGCGTCGAGCTGCCGCTCGAGCGCGTGCCGAGCCTGCAGAAGCAGATGACGCGGATGGCCCGCCGTGCCGGCAAGCCGGTGGTGGTCGCGACCCAGATGCTGGAATCGATGATCCAGTCGCCGGTGCCGACCCGCGCAGAAGTCTCGGACGTCGCCACCGCCGTCTATGAGGGCGCTGACGCCATCATGCTGTCGGCGGAATCGGCGGCCGGCAAATTCCCGGTCGAGGCGGTCTCGACCATGAACCGCATCGGCGAGGAGGTCGAGCGCGACCCGACCTACCGCTCGGTGATCACGGCTCAGCGTCCCGCGCCGGAATCCACCGCGGGCGATGCCATCGCCGACGCCGCACGACAGATCGCCGAGACGCTCGATTTGCCCGCCTTGATCTGCTGGACCAGCTCGGGCTCGACCGCCGTGCGCGTCGCGCGCGAACGGCCGAAG
>NZ_JALBHA010000623.1:0-3230 GCF_023006445.1 Bradyrhizobium sp. SHOUNA76 | reverse complement strand
GTGCGGCCGCTCCGGCTGCTGCTGCGCCTGCCGCGGCTGCCAAGGCTCCCGCCGGCGGCGACAAGAAGAAGTAATCTCTCAAAGCTGGCGCGCGGTCCCTGACCGCGCGCCAAGCGAGGGGCGCGCCGCGTCATGCGACTCTTTGTTGGGCTCGGCAATCCCGGCGCGAAATACGCACGCAACCGGCACAATGTCGGCTTCATGGCCGTCGACGAAATCGCGCGGCGTCATGGTTTCGCACCATGGCGCCGTCGTTTTCAGGGCGAGACCTCGGAAGGCGCGCTCGGACCTGAGCGCGTGATCCTGCTCAAGCCCACGACCTACATGAACGATTCCGGCCGTGCCGTGCAGGAAGCCGCAAGCTTCTTCAAGATCGCTCCTGGCGACGTTACCGTGTTCCACGACGAGCTCGAACTGCCGCCGGGCAAGGTGCGGGTCAAGATCGGCGGCGGCATCGCCGGACACAACGGTTTGCGTTCGATTTCGGCGCATATCGGCAATGACTATCGCCGCGTGCGTCTCGGCATCGGTCATCCCGGCGTCAAGGAACTGGTGCACGGCCACGTGCTGTCGGACTTCGCCAAGGCTGATAACGACTGGGTGGCGACGCTGTGCGAGGCGGTGGCCGAGCATGCGGCGTTGGTTGCCAAGGGCACGGACGCGACCTTCGCCAACAGGGTCCATCTTGCCATGCAGGCGAAGGGGTTTTTGACCAAGGACGAGAACGGAGAGAAGTCGAGCTGATCTCTCTCCGTCATGGCCGGGTCAAGCCCGGGCATGACGACTTCAACGAACGCACGCGCCGGGCGCGAAGACTGGATGAGACCATGGGATTCAAATGCGGGATCGTCGGATTGCCCAATGTCGGCAAGTCGACCTTGTTCAATGCGCTGACCGAGACGGCCGCGGCGCAAGCCGCGAACTATCCGTTCTGCACCATCGAGCCGAATGTCGGCGAGGTCGCCGTGCCCGATCCGCGGCTCGACAAGCTCGCGGCGATCGCCAAGTCGGGACAGATCATCCCGACCCGGCTGACCTTCGTCGACATCGCGGGCCTCGTCCGCGGCGCTTCCAAGGGTGAAGGCCTCGGCAATCAATTTCTGGCCAACATCCGCGAGGTCGACGCGATCGCGCATGTGGTGCGCTGCTTCGAGGATTCCGACATCACCCATGTCGAGGGCAAGATCGCCCCGCTCGCCGACATCGAGACCATCGAGACCGAGCTGATGCTCGCCGATCTCGACAGCCTCGAAAAGCGCGTCGACAACCTCACCAAGAAGGCCAAGGGCAACGACAAGGACGCCAAGGAGCAGCTCGACCTCGTCAACCGCACCCTGGTGCTGCTGCGCGAGGGCAAGCCCGCGCGCCTCGTCGAGCGCAAGGCCGAGGAGGAGCGCGCTTTCGGGATGCTCGGCTTGCTGTCGTCCAAGCCCGTGCTCTACGTCTGCAACGTCGAGGAAGGCTCGGCCGCAACGGGCAATTCGTTCTCCACGGCGGTGCAGGAGCAGGCCGCCAAGGAAGGCGCCGTTGCCGTCGTCATCTCGGCCAAGATCGAATCCGAGATCGCCACCATCTCACGCGAGGAACGCGCCGACTTCCTGGAGACGCTGGGCCTGGAGGAGGCCGGCCTCGACCGCCTGATCCGTGCCGGCTACACGCTGCTCGACCTCATCACCTATTTCACCGTGGGTCCGAAGGAAGCGCGCGCCTGGACCATCTATCGCGGCACCAAGGCGCCGGGCGCGGCCGGCGTAATCCATACCGATTTCGAGAAGGGTTTTATTCGCGCCGAGACGATTGCGTATGAGGACTACGTCGCGCTGGGCGGCGAAGCCGGCGCCCGCGATGCCGGCAAGCTGCGGCTCGAAGGCAAGGAATACGTCGTCGCCGACGGCGACGTGATGCATTTCAGGTTCAATACGTAAGCAGCGAACACTGGCGCCGCAGGGTGGGCAAAGCGAAGCGTGCCCACGGCCTCTCTCTCAAATCCCGAATGATGGTGGGCACGGCGCTTTGCGCCTTTGCCCACCCTACGCACCTCGCTGCCTCACCGCATCCCGCTGCCCTGGTCCCGGATCGCGCCGAGATGCTCGTTGATGCGGAAGACGATCAGGATCAGCTCCGCGACGATGCGCGAGAACACGATGCCGACGACGACGCTCGCGATCGACGACAGCAGCACCAGGAAGCCGCCGAACGGGCTGATCGCCATGGCAGCCAGGCCCGAAAAGATGCCGGAGAGGCCGAACAGGCAGATCAGCGCGATCACCAGCCAATAGAAGGTCTTGATGATCGTCGGCGTGATGAACCGGTCCCATTGGAAAAGGTCGCTGAATGAAAACATTGATCTCCCCAGGGCAAATCGGGCCCGCAAACTGGCCTTGGCGCTCGGGTCCTGGCCCTCGATTGGTCCGACTCAAGGCCGCCGCCACCCCGTGTGTAGCACGAGCCATGCGGGCCGGCGGGTTGAGATTGCCGCAAAGTGCGGCCACAATCTGTCATTCCCGCAAAGCTTGCCCAAGATGACCCTGACCTTCGAAGATTTCCCGCCCGGCCGGTTCGGCACATTCGGCCCGCACCATGTCACCCGCGACGAGATTTTGGCCTTTGCCGCCGAGTTCGATCCGCAGCCCATGCACCTGGACGAGGAGGTCGCAGCCAAAAGCATGCTGCGCGGCCTGTCCGGCTCAGGCTGGCACCTCTGCTCGCTGATGATGCGGATGATGGCCGACGGCTTCATCACCCGAGCCGCTTCGATGGGGTCTCCCGGCGTCGATGAGGTCCGTTGGCTGTCGCCGCTCAGGCCGGGTGACGACCTGATACTCGATGTCGATGTGATGGAGGCACGCACCTCGAAGAGCCGGCCCGAGCTCGGAATCGTCACGTTCAAATGCACCGCGCGCAACGCCAAGGGGCAAGCGCTCGCCGAGATGACCTCGCCGATCCTGATCAAGCGGCGCGAGGGGACGGTCTGATGCGGTACTTCGAGGACATCGAGATCGGCCAGCGCCGCGAGATCGGCGCCTATACGTTCACTGCGGAGTTGATCAAGAAGTTCGCCGCCAAGTTCGATCCGCAGCGTTTTCATCTCGACGAGGAGGAGGGCAAGAACTCGCTGTTCGGCGGGCTTGCGGCGTCGGGCTGGCATGTCGGCTCGGCCTGCATGAGCCTGATTGTCGCCGACGGCCAGCGTCTGGCGCGCGAAGCTGCGGCGCGCGGCGAGGCGGTCG
>NZ_JALBHA010000622.1:0-3243 GCF_023006445.1 Bradyrhizobium sp. SHOUNA76 | reverse complement strand
GGATGCGCGACGAACGGCGCCGCCGCGTGCAGCAGCGGCGCGAACTCGGCGATCAGCGGCTCGCTCAGCATCTCGCAATGGCGCGTCAGCGCGCCGATGCGCAAGGTATCGCTTTCGCGCCTGACGCCGCGCAGCTCGTCAATATGGGTGATGTCGATCAGCAGCCGCGGCGCCTGCAGTCGCAGCGACAGCGCCGGCACCAGGCTCTGGCCGCCGGCGATGAAACGCGCATCGTCCGCGGCGCGCGCATGAGCGTCCAGCGCCTGGTCAATCGTCGCAGCCCGAAAATAGCTGAAAGCCCGCGCCTTCACTGCCGTTTCCTCGATATCCATCGGCTCATCAGCCGGGACGCCAGATTTGTAACCATCTGGTCTCAAAATCCTGACACGCCTCCCGGGGGCGGTCAACAGGAAATGACCATTTGGTCACAAATGCACCTTGGGCTATGAAGGCAGCGATACGTTGATTCAGCGACGAAATGGCCCGAAAAGCGCAGAGAACGGCGAAGCGACCGATCCGGAAGCGGACCGAGACAGGCAGCAAGTCTGCGCCAAAGCGCCGCAACATGCGCGCGGCCGACCGCGAGCGCGCGATCGTGGACGAGGCGATCCGCTTCTTCGCCGAGCGCGGCTTCGAGGGCCAGACCCGCGAGCTCGCCAAGCGCATGGGCATCACGCATTCGGCGATCTATCGCCACTTCCCGAGCAAGGAGGCGCTGATCGAGCGGGTCTACCAGGAGGTCTATCTCAGCCGCTGGTCGCCCGATTGGGGGCCGATGATCCGCGATCGTTCGTTGTCACTCGAAGCGAGGCTGACGCGCTTCTATCTCGACTATGTCGAACGCGTGTTCGAGTACAATTGGGTACGGATCTTCGTGTTCTCCGGCATGAAGTCGTTCGGCATCACCAGCCGCTATCTCGACATCGTCAGGCGCGAGATCATCGAGCCCGCGGCCGCCGAGCTGCGCCACGAGCTGAAGCTGCCCGACGCTAAGGCTCACTCATTGAGTGAACGCGAGACCGAGCTGTTCTGGGGCCTGCACGGCCGCATCTTCTATCTGGCCATCCGAAAATTCATCTACGAGACGCCGATCCCGCCCGATCTCGACGCCATCGTCCGCGACGCCGTCCAGACTTTTATGGACGGCGCGAAGACGACGATGCCGAAGCTGCTGGCGCGTGAATAGGTGGTCGAGCCCTACCACGCTGAAGGTGCGCTCCCTCTCCCGCTTGCGGGGGAGGGCTGGGGTGGGCGTGTCTCCGCACTGAACACTCCCAATGCTGCACGAGCCCCCACCCGGCGCTCCGCGCCGACCTCCCCCGCAAGCGGGAGAGATTAATCGAGCCCGCGGCTAGGTTTGGCCTCCACAAGAGTCATCGTGCTCGAAACGTCCAACGCGCTACTTCGCAAGGCTCGGCAGATCGAGCCCCTTGTCACGGGCGCAGTCGATCGCGGCCTCATAGCCCGCGTCGGCATGGCGCATGACGCCGGTGGCGGGATCGTTCCAGAGCACGCGCTCGATCCGCTTGGCGGCTTCCGGCGTGCCGTCGGCGACGATCACCATGCCGGCGTGCTGGGAATAGCCGATGCCGACGCCGCCGCCGTGATGCAGCGACACCCAGGTCGCACCGCTCGCACAATTGAGCAGCGCGTTCAGCAGCGGCCAGTCGGACACCGCGTCCGATCCGTCCTTCATCGCCTCGGTCTCGCGGTTGGGGCTCGCCACCGAGCCGCTGTCGAGATGATCGCGGCCGATCACGATTGGCGCCTTCAATTCGCCGCGCGCCACCATCTCGTTGAAGGCAAGGCCGAGGCGATGGCGATCGCCGAGGCCGACCCAGCAGATCCGCGCCGGCAGCCCCTGGAATTTGATGCGCGCCTTCGCCATGTCGAGCCAGTTGTGCAGATGCTTGTCATTGGGCATCAGCTCCATGACCTTGGCGTCGGTCTTGAAGATGTCCTCGGGATCGCCCGACAGCGCGGCCCAGCGGAACGGCCCGACGCCGCGGCAGAACAGAGGGCGGATATAGGCGGGAACGAAGCCGGGGAAATCGAAGGCATTCTTCAGGCCCATGTCCTGCGCCATCTGGCGGATGTTGTTGCCGTAGTCGAGCGTCGGAATGCCCTGTGCGTGGAAGTCCAGCATGGCGTGGACGTGCTCGACCATCGAGGTCTTCGAGGCGCGCTCGACCGCCTTCGGATCGGAGCCGCGCTTGGCTTCCCACTCGGCGAGCGTCCAACCCTTCGGCAAGTATCCGTTGACCGGATCGTGCGCGCTGGTCTGGTCGGTGACGACGTCGGGCTTGACGCCACGGCGCACCAGCTCGGGAAAAACCTCCGCGGCGTTGCCGAGCAGGCCGACCGAAATCGCCCGCTTCGTCTTCGTGGCGTCCGCCATGATCGCCAGCGCTTCGTCGAGCGTTGCGGCCTGTCGATCGAGATAGCCGGTACGCAGCCGCATCTCGATGCGGCTCGGCTGGCATTCGACGGCGAGCATCGACGCGCCGGCCATGGTCGCGGCCAGCGGCTGCGCACCGCCCATGCCGCCGAGACCTGCGGTGAGGATCCATCTGCCGGCGAGGCTGCCGCCATAATGGCGACGACCGACTTCGACGAAGGTCTCGTAGGTGCCCTGCACGATGCCCTGGCTGCCGATATAGATCCAGGAACCCGCCGTCATCTGGCCGTACATCATCAGGCCCTTGCGATCGAGCTCGTTGAAATGATCGAGCGTCGCCCAATGCGGCACGATGTTGGAGTTCGCGATCAGCACGCGCGGGGCATCGGCATGGGTGCGGAACACGCCGACCGGCTTGCCGGACTGGACCAGCAGCGTCTGGTCACCTTCGAGCTTGCGCAAGGCCGCAACGATCCGGTCGAAGCTCTCCCAGTCGCGTGCAGCGCGTCCGATGCCGCCATAGACGACGAGCTCGCTGGGGCGCTCCGCGACGTCAGGATCGAGGTTGTTCATCAGCATGCGCAACGGCGCCTCGGTCAGCCAGCTCTTGGCGCTGATGTCGCTGCCGCGGGGGGCGCGGATGGTGCGGTCATTGTCCAGTCGACGGTTCATGCGGACCTCTCAATCAAGTCTCGGAAACGGATCGGATGGAAGCGCGGCGATCGCGATCGCCGGCAACGCGTCGGCTTCGATCAGCGCAGCCGCCTTGGCGAGATCGCCGGCCATGTAGCGGTCGGCGCCGAGTGCAGGGACCTGATCGCGCAACGCGGCGATGACGGCGGCGA
>NZ_JALBHA010000621.1:0-3254 GCF_023006445.1 Bradyrhizobium sp. SHOUNA76 | reverse complement strand
GGCGAGGCGCCGCGCGATCGCGAGGCCAAGGCCGGTGCCGCCGAACCGCCGCGCGATGCTGTCGTCCGCCTGCACGAAATCCTCGAAGATCCGCTCGTGCATGTCGGGGGCGATGCCGATGCCGGTGTCGCGAACGATGATGCTCAGCAGGATATGGTCGTCATGCCGCTCGGCGACCGCGTTCACGGCGATTCCGCCCGATGGCGTGAACTTGATGGCGTTGCCGATCAGATTGAGCAGGATGCGATTGAGCCTGACAGGATCGCCGTGCACCGAGGCTTGGACCGACGCATCGCAGGCGAGGTCGAAGGTCAGTCCCTTGCCGAAGGCCTGGGGGCGCATCAGTTCGGCGGCCGCGTCGATGAGCTGGTCGAGGCGGAAATTGCGCGGCTCAAGGGTTTCGGTGCTGCCCTCCAGGCGGGCATATTCCAGCACTGCATCGACCAGTGCGATCAGCGTTTCGCCCGACGCCGCGGCGGTCGCGAGGTGGCGCCGCTGCGCTTCACTCAGGTTGCCGTCGTCGAGCAATTGGAGCACACCCATCAAGCCGTTCAGCGGCGTGCGCAGCTCGTGGCTGACGACGGCGAGGAAGCGCGATTTGGTCTCATTGGCTTGCACGGCAGCGTTGCGCGCGCGCTCGGCGGCATCGTGCTCGGCAAGGGCGTGATCGCGCGCCTTCTCCAGCTCGGAGGTGCGCTCGATCACCTTGCGTTCGAGCGTCGCGTAGGAGTCGCGCAGATGCGCCGCCATCCGGTTGAACTGGTCGCCGAGCGCTTCCAGTTCGTCGCCGGTCCTGATCGCGAGCCGCAGGCCGAGATCGCCGCTGCCGATCCGCCGCGCGCCCTGCGTCAGGAGCTGGATCGGTCCCGTCATGCGCCGGCTGAGAAAGAGAGAGACCAGCACCGCACCGACCAAGAGCACGACGAGGAGAAAGGTCGAACGGCCGATCGATGCGTAGATCGGCGCGTAGGCCTCGGTGAGCGGCAGCTCGACGAACACCAGCCAGCCGAGCGAGGGGACCGTCGCATAGGTCGAGAGCACGCGTTGACCCGTCAGATCCTCCTTGACCAGTCCGCCTGCCGCCGGCCCCACGCCGTCGAGCGCGGCGCGGACGTCCGCATGGCCGGAGAGATCGCTACGCTGAAGCGCCCGCCACGGATCGGGATGCGCGATCAAGACCCCCATGCGATCGACCACGTAGGCCTTGCCGGTGTTGCCGACCCTGATCCCGGCGACGAGGTCCCAGATGAAGCGCAGATTGACGTCGGCGACGATCACGTCGGGATGGCGGCCTATGCCGCGCGTGGCAAGCGTCATGTACGGCTCGGTGTCGCCCAAGAAATAAACCGGTCCATAATAGGCCCGGCTTTCATTCGCGCCGCGGAAGGCGGGGGAAGCGGAGAGGTCGACGTTGCTGCCGACCTTGTCGGCGACGCGGCGCGACACGCGCACCCGCTCGCGCCCTCGCGGGTCGATCTCGGCGATCTCCGCGATCGCCGGCGAGAGACGCAGGAGACGGATCGCGTTCAGGCGCTCGTCTTCGTTGGTCGACAGCTCCGGCGGCAGGCGCGAGAGCCATCTGATCTGGTTTTCGATCTGGCCGACGAACTGGCCGATCTGGATCGCGGCGGACGCTGCCTGTTCGCGCTGCGTTGCCGCCAGAAGCTGCTTCTGCTCGCGATAGGAGAACCAGACGTCGAAGCCGGTGTTGATGGCGAGGGCGGCAAAGGCGAGGGCGACGATCGAGTAGAGATATTTGCGGAATAGCCGGCCGGGAGGCGTCCGCAATGGTCCCTGGTCGACCGTCTCGTTCACTCGCGGATCTCGTCGGCGCGCGCGAGCAGCGTGAACGGAATGGTCAATCCCAGTGTGCGAGCGACCGTGCGGTTGATCAGGAGCTCGTATTTGCGCGGCGACTGCACCGGAAGATCACCTGCCTTGGTGCCGCGCAGAATGAGATCGACGTAATCGGCCGAGCGCACCTCCAACGTCGCCCCGTAGCTCATCAACCCGCCCGCATCCATGAAATAATAGAACGGGTAGATCGTGGGCACGCGATATTTGTCCGCCGCCGCAACGACCGTCTGTCGGTTGACGACGAGGAAGCTGTCGACCAGGGCAATCATGGCCGCCTTGGGTGGTTCGGCGAAGCGCCCAACGGCTGCGTCGATGTCCGCAAGCGTGTTGACGGGCGCAGGGACGACAGCCACGCCGGATTCGGCCGCTTGCTGCTCGATCGAATCGAGGAAGAAGCGTCCCGCCCGAGGCGCGCTTGTGGGGTTGAACAGCACGCCCACGCGGGCGATATCCGGCACGGCCTCCCGGATGAGTTGAAGCCATTTGCCGCCCATATCGGCGGTGCTGTTGGTGAAGCCGGTGACGTTGCCGCCGGGATGGGCAAGACTTTCGACGAAGCCATTGCCGACCGGATCGTTGGCGGTCGCGAACACGATCGGAATCGTCTTGGTGGCGGCAAGGACCGCCGTGGTTTCGATCGTCGACCCCGTCAGGATCACGTCCGGCTTGAGGTCCAGCAACTCCTGAATGGCCGCCTTCAGCCTCTCCGGTGGGCCGAAGCTCGAACGAAGCTCGAGGCGGAAGTTGACGCCTTCGACCCAGCCGCGCTGTCTCAAGCCGGCGACGAGGCCGCCGAGGCGCGAGGTCGGACTGTCGATCATGCTCCGCCTTGTCAGTTCGTCGTCGAGCCGCAATGCGGTCAAGGAAGCGACGATCCGCATGCGATCCGACGTTGCGCCGAGCGCCGTCCATCCTGCGGTGGTTGCGCCCACAAGGCGAATGAAGCCGCGGCGATCGACCGCGAAAGCGGAACGCCGTTCGGTCATGGATTTCTTTGCATGATGGCTTGCCCCAGCTCGGATGCTTAGCGCGAACGGCCGGTGTCCACAATTGATCAAAAAATGCGCTTGTGAATGTTCATTCGCAGCGTTTGGCAGCCCGATACCGTATTCCTACGCTGCCAAAGAGTCGCTGTTTCGCGTGTTGTCTGCTCCGTGCCGCCTTGTAACGCCTTGTGGCGTTGCAGCATTTTCCGTCCCGGTTGCGACGACGGCTCGGGGAAGCCATTTCGCAGCTGCCGATTTTTGAAGCGTTGTTTCAAGTTGTTTTCGAAGGTTTTCGATGCGCAAAATCTATCTCATTCCGGCCGTCGTCGGCCTGTTCACCTCCGTTGCAGCCGGGCCGCTCGCGGCCCAGGGCGCCGTGCCGAAGCAGAAGCCGGCACCGGCACCCAGAGC
>NZ_JALBHA010000620.1:0-3254 GCF_023006445.1 Bradyrhizobium sp. SHOUNA76 | reverse complement strand
AGTTCTGCGTCGTGCTGCCGTCGTCCTCCTTGCGCGAGGCCGCCGCGATCGCCCGCCGCATACTCGAGGTCTGCCGCCAGGACGCCGCGGCCTGCATCGGCAAGGACATCCCGATCGCGATCTCGATCGGTGTCGCCGAGTGGGATCGCGGCATCGGTCAATTCCCGGATCGCCTGATCGCGCATGCCGATCACGCGCTCTATGCGGCCAAGAAGAACGGCAAGAACGACTTTGCCGTCTACGATCCGGCGCCGCCGCTCTCGCCCGAGCCGGTCGGTCCTCACGAGGGCGCGCGCAAAATTCGCCTGGAGCCGTGCTAGACCAGCGTCCGTGATTGGATCCGGATGATGATATCTCGCCTGCTCGTAGCCGTTCTCGCCGCTCTCTGTCTGATCGTCCCCGCCATTGCCGAGGACGCCGAACTGGCAAAGCTCGCGCGCGCTTCCGGCACACCCGACATTCCCGGCCTGAAGATGGTCTGGTTGGCGCCATGGGGCGACGTCCGCGACGCAAAAGGCTGGCGCAATATCATCGTGCACCAGACCGAAGGCCCGGCGGGCTCGGCGCGTGGCGGCGCGCAGGCGCAAGCGAAGGTTCCGACGCGGCGCGGCGTCACGGTGTGGGTCGAGACCGACGGCACGGTCTATTGGGCGGTGGCGGAGAATTTGGTGCCGACCCATGGCGACGGCGCCAACCGCAACGACAACAAGTACATCGACAACAGCTCGACCTATCGCCAGGTCGTGCGCGACAACTCGATCGGCGTCGAGTTCGCAGGCAACTATCCCGATGTCACGGCAGGCCCCACGGAGGCGCAGGTCGCGGCGTGGAAGATCCTCGTCAAGGTGCTGCGCGCGCGCTACGGCATCCCGCTCGAGCGCGTCTATGCCCACAACTGGATCGACTACAAGGACGCGCGCTATTGCGAAGGCTGCTGGCTCGCGGCCCTGGCGCGGGTGTGGGGGGAATAGTTAGCGCGCGCGGTGCGCTCTTCCTTCTCCCCCTGTTAACGCAAGCCGTAGGGTGGGCAAAGCGAAGCGTGCCCGCCATTTGCATGTAACTGGAGAGAATTCGTGGGCACGGCGCAAGTGCGCCTTTGGCACCCTACGAGTTCGGACACGCGGAGAGAACCCCTCACCCGTCTCGCCGCTGCCGGGGCGAGCCACCCTCTCCCACAAGGGGCGAGGGGAAGATCACACCGCCTGCGACATCCAGCCGAACAAGCGCCGCATCAATCCCGGCCGTTGCGGCAATTCCGGCGGTTCGTCCACGGCCAGCACGCGTTTGAAGAAGTAGTCCAGGAACACCATGTCGTTCGGCTCGGTGACGGTGAATTGCTCCTCGCCGAAGAACACGCTGTAGCTATAGAAGAAGGGACCCATCAGCGGGATCGTCGCCGTGCCCGCATAGTCCTTGGAGATCACGAACTCCGACGGCTCCAGCCCGTGCTCGCGCATCGCCTGCTCGACCAGCGGCAGCTTGCGCATGAACTGGGCTTCGAAGCCGCCGACGGTGGATTGCAGGATGATCGACACGGTGGGTGTCCATTGGCTTGATGCTGATCACTCTCATTTTTGGGTCGGTTGAGCGGCGATGCGGGTTCAAGATGCCTGGCCCCGCGTCTCCGCGCACATGCTGGACATCACCCGGCCAACAAAAAAGCCGGCGTTGCCGCCGGCTTTCTGTCTTTTTCGATCCGCCAATCTCTTGCCGCGGAAACGCTCCGCTTAATGCGCGGCTTCCAGCGCGGCCTGTTCGGCCTTTGCGATCGTGCCCTTGACCGCGGACTGCACCTTCTCGAAGGCGCGGACCTCGATCTGGCGGACGCGCTCGCGCGACACGCCGAACTCGGCGGCGAGGTCTTCCAGCGTCATCGGCTCATCGGCGAGGCGGCGGGCCTCGAAGATGCGGCGTTCGCGCGGGTTGAGCACACCCATGGCGCCGTTCAGCGCGTCACGGCGTTCGTCATATTCCTCGTGCTCGGCCAGCATGGCTTCCTGGTTGGGCGTATTGTCGACCAGCCAGTCCTGCCATTCGCCCGCTTCGCCGTCGTCGCGGATCGGCGCGTTGAGCGAGGCATCGCCGCCGAGGCGGCGGTTCATGTCGATCACGTCCTGATCGGTGACGCCGAGGCGCTTGGCAATGATCTTGACCTGGTCGGGGCGCAGATCGCCTTCGTCCAGCGCGTTGATCTTGCTCTTCGCCTTGCGCAGGTTGAAGAACAGCTTCTTCTGGTTCGCGGTGGTGCCCATCTTCACGAGCGACCAGGAACGCAGGATGTACTCTTGAATCGACGCCTTGATCCACCACATCGCGTAGGTGGCGAGACGAAAGCCCTTCTCGGGCTCGAAGCGCTTGACCGCCTGCATCAGGCCGACATTGCCTTCCGAGACGACCTCGGAAATCGGCAAGCCGTAGCCGCGATAGCCCATGGCGATCTTGGCCACGAGCCGGAGATGGCTGGTGACGAGTTGGTGCGCCGCGTCGCGATCGTCATGCTCGCGCCAACGCTTGGCGAGCATGTATTCCTGCTGGGGTTCCAGCATCGGGAACTTGCGGATCTCGGCGAGGTAACGAGAAAGGCCGGATTCTCCATTGAGGACCGGCAAAGCAGCGGTACGGGCCATACTGAAGCCCTCCAAAGGTTCAGGCCCCCGATAGCGGCGGGCCAGGCAGACGACCGCTGTGTTAAAGCCGGCCGTAGCTGCGATGTTCCGCGTTGGTCATTTCCAACGCAGGCGCAATATACCCCATGGGGGGTCAAAAAGGGAAGGATTGCTGACGTCACGTCCCCGTGTGGCAGCTATAATCTTTTGTAATGTAACGCTTTTCTTAAAACTCCTGCGTCATTGCGCCGCTTTCAGCGCGCCCTGAAGGAGAAGCAAATCCTCCGGCAAAGGCGCCTCCCAGTGGAGTAATTCTCCGGTCCTCGGGTGCTCCAGTACCAGCAAATACGCATGCAAGGCCTGCCGCCCCAGCGCGGCCAGAGCTGCTTGCGACTCGGGGCCAAGCTGGTTCGCCTTGGTCTTGAAATGCGGGCCATAGACCGCATCGCCCATCAGGGGATGGCCGATATGGGCGAGGTGGACGCGGATCTGGTGGGTGCGCCCGGTCTCGAGCTCGCAGGCGAGCAGCGTCGCAATCGGCTTGCCGTCGCGCCCGGCAAAGCTCTCCAGGACGTCCCAATGCGTCACCGCCTCGCGGCCGCCCTGGCGCACCGCCATCTTCTCGCGCGCATGCGGATGGCGGTCGAT
>NZ_JALBHA010000061.1:0-21183 GCF_023006445.1 Bradyrhizobium sp. SHOUNA76 | reverse complement strand
GATCTGGACGTCGCCGGTCGCGGCCTGGTAGGCGGCGATGACGTCCTGGTTGCCGGTGTTGGCGATCGCGGCCTGGATCTCATTGGCGAAGGCCTGGTCGGCCTGCGCGGCCATGCGGGCGATTTGGGCGAGGCCGCCGACGATCGCGCGCATCTGGTCCTTGGTGGTCGCGGGATCCTTCAGGAGCGCGATCAGGCCCGGAAGCGTGGTCGGATCGGAGGCGCCGAGATCGCGCACGCGCGAGATCAGCTGCGGACCGCCGGTCGGATATTGCTGCAATAGGCTGTTGGGAGCGGCCTTGAAGTCGGAAATGACGGTGGCCGGCAGCTGGCGCTGCGGCGGGTAAACGGCGGCGCTGGCGGCCGAGGTGATCGTCGCGGCGAGGGCTGCTGTGGCAGCCATGCGAAGCGCAATCTTGAGAACGCTCATAAATCAACCTCCAAAAAATCAGCTGCCCCGATGTGCTTCCTCGGCCCGGGCAAATGGCTGTGCAGTGCGGAACCTAACCGAAGAGAAAAGAGCTGTCCACTTATTCTAAAGACTTCGTAAATGACGCAACTGCTTCAAATCTAGACACTTTTGTGAAGCTCGGGCACCCGGCGCGGGGCGGCGCCTGAGGTTGTCGGACGGCCCTCGCCTCGCCGGCTGGTGGTGCCTCCCTCCGCCATGGCGCGGCTTTCCTTGGTGCGGAAGGATTGCGCCAGGCTCGCGCCGAAAAGTGCAAAGAATGGAATGCTGTAGCCGGGCACCTGCAGCGTGAAGTCCAGGCTCGAATGCAGCAGCGACAGCGTGGCGGTCGCCACCGCGGCCAGCGGGATGATGGCATCGCGCCGGCGTCCGAACACGCCCCTGGCCAGGACCAGCAGCATGATGGCCCAGCCGAGCGCCACCAGCAGCGCCATGGGAATGCCCACCTCGGAGGCAAGCTCCAGCGGCGTCGAATGCGCGGCATCCCAGATGCCGCGAATCGAGATGTTGGGGCTGCGGTACGGCGGGAAGGCCCATTGGAAGGTGCCCATGCCGGTGCCGAACCAGGGATTGTCGCCGATGATCTTGAGCGTGGATTTCCAGGCCTCGATGCGGCCCTCGTCGACCAAGCCCTGGCTGTCGAAGCGGCTGGAGACGCGGCCGCCGAGCAGTTGCAAGAGGCCGAGCGCCACGGCAAGGCCCGAGCCGAGCGAGATCCAGATGCCGGTGCGCGGCGGCAAGTCCTTGCGCAAAAAGAGTGTGAACGAAACGATCATCGCCAGCAGCGACAGGCCGACGCCGGCGCGCGAGGTCGTCATGAACATCGCCATCAGGCAGATCAGCAGGCAGCCAAGCTGCGGCAGGATCTCCTTTGGCGGGATCGCGCGCAGATCGAGCGACAGACGCCGCCATTCGACGTGCCGCTCCGGCAGCCGGCGGCGGACATCTTCCAGGATCAGCAGCATCCAGATCACCGCGCAAGAGCCGAAATAGGCCGCCGCCGTGTTACGGTTGATGAAGGTGCCGGTGACGCTGCCGAGATAGGCCGTCTTGTCCCGCCACAGGATCATGGTGGGCTCGATCAGGAACGAGAGCACGCCGTAGAGGGCGTAGGCCGCACCCGAGATCGCGATCACCCACAGCAGGCGGCGGGCGCGGTCACGATCGGCTCCGACGGTGATGCCGAGAACGATGGCGAGGATGTTGGCGAGCGGCGCACCAAGCGCAAAGAACGCCTCGATCTTCACGATGGAAGCAGAGGGAGCGATCGGCACGCCCAGGAGATCCGAGGCTTGCTTCCAGATCGGCTGGAATGGCGCGACCCAGGGATGGTCGGAGAGCTGCTCATGCAGCACGAACGCGTAGGCCACAACGATCACGCCGATGCCGGCGAGCAGCCACAGGTGCGACCGACGCAGATCGCGCGTCGGCGCGAAGATGACCGCGACCCCGAGACACAGGCACCAGAACGCGATCGACAGATCATTGGTCGAGCCGAACGGAAACGGCGCGCCGGCCACTACAAAGAACAGGATGAAGGTCGCAGGCAGGCTCCATGACCAACGAATCCTGAACCAGCTGATATTGGGAGGCCAAAGGCGCATCGTGCTTTCTTAAGGCGAGCTTTGCTTGAGCTTAGAGGAAGCAATCGATCGGATAGATCTTCAGATCCACGTTGAGGCGGCTGTTCCGGGTCTGCGCCCGGAATGCCAGGAATACTCCAAAGCTATCACTGCCCGGATCGAGTTTTATTCCAGGGGTTAATTCGTCAGGCGGGACCAGAACGCCGATGTGCCGGTTGATGGCCGAAATCTCGATCCGCCCCTCCCCCTCGCCGAAATGCCCGCCGAGCTGCGTCACCGTGACTTTGGGCAGGCCGCGGCGCTGATGGCAGACCTCCTCCTCCCATAGCTTGGTCTGCTGGACCAGCGGTTTGCCCGCGCCATCGGGAACGACGATATCGGGGAAAGATGGGCGCAGCATCCCGAAGAACTTGCTCTCCTTGGAGTTCGCCGACAGCCGGATCGTGAACGACAGCTCGCCCCTGGCTCCCTTGAGGCGCGACAAGACCGGCGCATCAGGCTCGGCGGAGACCATCACGTCGATGCGGTGGCGGACACCGAGCTCCCCGGCAGCGCCGAGAGCCTGCCCGAGCGGTGCAAGCCCGAAGCCGACGGGGACGAGAGCCAAAAGACGGCAAAGTGTCCGAAAGCGCATGAAGCCCCTTGCAACAGTGCGGGATGCCCGATGACCGGCGCCCTGCGCAGTGGCGCCTTGATCTTATCCCGAACTCGTAGCCGCAGCAGAACCGCTTCGATCTAAACGAAAATGGCACCGGGGCAAAGCCCCGGTGCCATCGTTTTTGCTCGATCAAGTCGGCGTCTTACGGCGCCAGCTTGACGTTGTTGCGGAAGATCAGGGCGTCGTTGGAGAGATTCACCGCATCCGAGCCGGTGGCCATGATCACGCGCAGGAACTGCAGGAATTTCGTAACTTCGACGTTGCGGGAGTTCGAGACGTAGATCACGTCGCCGTTCTTCATCATGACCTTGGTGGTAAGGAAGAAGCCACCGGGATCGCGGAGGTTCACGTTGAAGATGACCGGAACGGTCTCGGAAGTGTACTTGCTGACGTCGATGCCGAGCTGGGCCGCAACCTCGCGCGGCTCGCGGCGATAGAGGTAGACGGCAGCCGGATCAGCTTGACCATCCAGAAGACCACCCGACTTGCCGACGGCTTCGCCGAGGTTGATGCGCCAGGCGTCGAAGTTGAACTCGCCGCTCTGACCGCTGGCGCCGAACGCCAGGAACTTCTGCTGCTCGCGATAGACATAGATGCTGTCGTCGGGGCGAACATAAACGTTGTTCTCGGGCGCCATCACGAGATTTTCGAACGGCACGGTGGCGCGCCGTCCGCCACGCTCCAGCATGACCCAGGTCTCGAAGCCTTGGCCCTTGATGCCGCCGGCGCGGGTGATCGCATCGAGCACGCGATCCTTGGCACCCGCCGCGCTCGCCGGATAACGCGCCGGCGAATTGACTTCGCCGAGCACGCTGATGAGCTGGGTGCGCTGCGAGGACATCGCGACGACCGCCTGTGGTTCGATGGCGCGGTTGCCGATCTTATCGACGATCGAGCGCTGGATTTGCACCGCCGTAAGCCCCGCAGCCTTGATCTGGCCGGCATAGGGCACGGTGATGAAGCCGTCATTGTCGACCGACTGATCCGGGATCGTCACATAGTTGCCCGGGCGGACGCCGGCTTCCGCCGGGATGAACAGACCGCCTGCCGCGGCTTCGAAGATGGTGACACTGACGACGTCGCCGATGCCGAATACGATGCTGGCCGGCGGCCGCTTGTCCGTGAACGCCCCCGCGAGCCCCTTGGGCTCATGGGTGTGCAGGATCTTCACCGTGGCCGGATTGAGCGGCACCAGCTCATAGGCCGGTGCGTTTTCAGTCTGAATCTTGTTGTTGACGTCGTCCGTGAGCGGACCCGAGCCGGGATTGGTCGAACAGGCTCCAAGCGACAACGCAGCCACTAGAAACGCCGGCTTCAATAAATATGACTTGGCAAAGGAATGCATGAATCGCGCCCCAGGAGTCCCCTATTAGCCCCTGATTGGTACGGCCTAGGGGGTGGTGCGACAAGGCTTCCCGGTGGTTAACGGAGCGATCCGTCGGCTACTGTTGCGTGCGGGCCACTCTTTGGGGCTTGGTTTAACCCTTTGTGACTATTTGTTGTATTTCGTGTGCCCGGTCGGCGAGCAAACCGCCCAACTCAAGGGCTCCCTGTGTCGAGCGCGAGGCTTCTTGGCCTCTCTCCGCTCTGCTAAGTCTGGGCCGTTAAGGATAGGAACTCCCATTGTCCGGCTTCCTTCTTGTCCCGCTGTTGGCAGGCTCCCTCCTTGGCGCCGCTGATCGCCCATGGGGCTCTGTTACCTCCTGCGCGCGATCCTCGTGCCAGGGCGCAGCCATCGTTGAGGTGGCCACCCCAGCCCTCTCCTCCGTTTGGAAGTTCAGCCGCACCCAGGGGGCCAAGGACGGCGAAAGCTTCGCAGCCATCACGAAGACGGCGGACACGACCCAATCCGACCCGGACTTCGCCGGCCTGATCGTCCGCTGCGCGCCGAAAGGCAAGATCGACGTGCTGGTGGCCTTGATCCGGCCCTTCCCGCCGCGGAGCCACCCCAAGGTCACCATCGCCGCGAGCAACGGCGGCACTCTGACCTTTGACGCCAGCATGGCTGCCGCCGGCGCCGCCGTGCTGCTGCCTGACGAGGTCTCGGCCTTTGCCGCCGGCAAATGGCAGACGACGCCCTCGCTGTCCGTGGTAGTCCGGGAAAGCGACAGCGAGATCAAGGGTATGGTGGCGCTGAATGGCTTGCGGGAGGCCTACCATTCGCTGCTGGCAAATTGCAGCCAATAGGCCCAATTTAGCCATACAACTTAAGGGTCTTTTTAGGGTGGGGAACCTAGGGTCCGAAGCACGGAGTGTTTCGGATGACCGCGTTTTTGATTTTCAGCTTTCTGGTAGGTGCCGTGCTGGGCCAACGCTTTCGCGTCCTGGTGCTGCTGCCGTTGACCTTCGTTATGGTGCTTGCCGCCGTCCCGGTCGGGCTGATGGTCGATGTCACCGTGCTCGATAGCCTGAAAGGTGTGGCACTCGCAGCTATCGCCCTCCAGGGCGGCTATCTCTTTGGGTCGGGCGCGCGCTTTGGCCTTGCCGCCGCACGTGCCGGGCGAGCCGTCGGTCGCCCGATCAAGGCCACGCGCTGATCGCGCCGATCAACCCCGCGGCGAGCTCGCGCCTACGCGCGGCTCACGGTCAGGCTGTTGGTCCGAGACAGACCTCTGTTTGAAAACCAATCGACGGCTTGTATGGTGACCTGACCGTTTCAGGATTCCGTTCGAGCGCGCCGTTTGTCCCTCGCTTATTTTGCCCTCATCGTTTCAATCGTCTCAGCTTCCGCTCTCGAAATCGCCGGCGCCAAGGTCGGTGCGCAGCTCGGGATGATGGCCGCAGCGCTGAGCTTGCTCGCGGCCGCTTCGGCTGCGCGCAAAGCCGATTACGAGCACTATGTGCGCGCACTGTCCTGGGGCCGATGGTTTCTGATCGCCATTCCGCTTTGCATCGCAGTCCAGCTTGCGCCGCTTCCGCTGAGCTGGGCGCACCCGATCTGGCCGAGCACGCGTGATGCCCTGGGCGGCCTCCCCATGGGACCGATCTCTGCCGATGTTGGCCTGACGCTGAATGCGCTGTTCCAGGCGCTTGCGGCGATCGCGTTGCTCGGCGTCACCATCCTGGTGGTCCGCGACCGCGGCCGCGCCGAGCTGGTCCTCTTCGTCCTCGGTGGCGTCACTGCAGTTTCCGCCTTGACCTTGGATCTGCATCGGCTGTCGCCAGCCGTTGCCGAGGCTGCCGCAACTTCCGAGTTGGCAACAACCCTGGCCGGCTTCGGCCTCATCCTGAACCTGGCGGTCATGCAACTCGCTGCCGAACGGGCTGAAACGCGTCATTCGCTGCTTCGCTCGATCGTGCTTGGTCTTTTCGGCCTCATGGGCGCGCTGGTCAGCGCGCTTGCGATCTTCGGCCTCTCAGGCACGAACAGCGCGATCGCAGCAAGCTTCGGCATCGTGCTGATCCTGCTGATCCTCGTCATTCGCAGGCTCGACCTTTCGCCATTGGCAGTGGGCGCGCTCTCGCTGGCAGCTCTGATCGGCGCAGGGATCTTCCTGACCTTTCTCTTTGAGAAGAGCTCCGGACCGGTCCTCCTGCGGCTGGTCCCGGAGATGGGGACCGAAACGAAGGCCGCCCTCGAGCGGATGTTGGCCGACACACGCTGGTTCGGCGCCGGCGCCGGGACCTTTGGCGCGGTGGGCAGGATCTATCACAGCGATGCTGGAGCTATTTTGACGGCGCCCTCCACGGCGACGGCCATCTTTGCAGAGATGGGATGGATCGGCCTGGCTGCCATGATAGCGGTGAGCCTGATCGCTCTGCTGCGCCTGTTCTTCGGCGCTCTGCAGCGCGGACGCGACTCATTCTTCCCCGCGGCGGCCGCAGCCTGCGTTCTCTTTGCGTTGGTTCAGAGCTTCGCAGGTCCCGGGCTGCTGCGGCCGGCAGCAATCCTGTGTCTTTCCGTGATCGTGGGATTGGGGCTGTCGCAGAGCGTCAGCCAATCCTCGTCACGATAGAGCACCGATCCATCAGACCGCGCGGTCGCCGAGCGAGGCCCAGTAGTTCGGGTTCTTGGGCGACTGAATGCGGACCCAGCGATAGGGCTTCTTCGACCACGGCAGGATGTGGCCGGAGAGATTGTCCAGCACGAGATCGCCGGTGAAGGTGCGGACAACGACCACGAGATGGTGCTCGCCCCAGGTGGTCACGACCTCGCTGAGCAGTACCGAGCGCGCCGGAAAGCCGTTGGCGATCAACTCGTGGCGTTTTGTCACAGCGTAATCGTTGCAGTCGCCGCTCGCCGGATGCAGCAGCCATTTCTCGCCGCGCAGCCCTTCCAGATTGGCCTCGGGACGGATGGCGGTATTGATGCGCTGGTTGACCTCTTGCATTTGCGCCAGCCGCTCGGCCGTGAGCTTCAGCCGACCGCCCCTGAACACGATGTGCTGCGGCCGCGGCTTGCACTCGTCCTTGTACTTCAGGCAGAACAGCGTGAACGCCATCGGCGCCAGCGTCGGCTGGTCGAACTTGATGTACTGGATGGCACCGCGCAGCCCCAAGGGCGCACCGACGAAAGCGGCTTCAGCGCGCTGCTGCACGCCCGCAGCAACGACGATGGCGGCCACGGCCGCCAGGAACTTTACAACTTTGCGCATGTCGCGCTCCCCGTTCTTGTTGAGGAGACGCTACGCGAGACGTCTTGAAATACGGCTCAAAGGCCGCGCGATCCTTTAATCAAAATGCGGGCTCATCGGTCGGAAACAATTAAGAATACCGATGTGTGACTTGTTCTGCTAAGAGCGGTCACGACGTTCCGCGCGTGACGCTAGAAGCGATTCGACCGACCTGATGGGCCTTTCCAGACGCTTTCGAAAGAAGACCAAGCCGCGGCTTCCCGACGGCGTTCGCGTCTATGCCATCGGCGACGTGCACGGCCGCGCCGATCTGCTTCAATCGCTGTTAACCGTGATCGACGCCGATCTGGCCCGCTCCGCTCCCGGGCGGGCCATCCAGGTCTTTCTCGGCGACTATGTCGACCGCGGCCCGGACTCACGTGCCGTGCTTGATCTGTTGATCGAACGCTCGAAATCGCATGAGACGGTTTGCCTCAAGGGCAACCACGAGGTCTTCCTGCTCGAGGTCCTCAAGGACCCCGCCCGCCTGCAGGAGTGGCGCCACTATGGCGGCCTGCTGACGCTGGTCTCCTACGGCGTCACGCCGACCATGAATCCTTCGGCGGAGCAACAGGTCGAGCTGATCGAAGGACTGAAGCGCGCGCTGCCGCCCGAGCACCTCGCCTTCCTCAAGCAATTGCCCTCGTCCTTTACCTGCGGCGACTTCTTCTTCGTCCATGCCGGCATCAAGCCTGGTGTCGCGCTCGAGCGCCAGAAGGATGAGGACCTGCTCTGGATCCGCGAGGAATTCCTAGCCTCCGAGGAGCGCTTCGGGAAATATATCGTCCACGGTCATACGCCCGTCAGCGTGCCCGATATTCGCCCGAACCGCATCAACATCGACACCGGCGCCTATGCGACCGGCAACTTGACGCTGTTGACGATCCAAGGCGATAGTCTGATGGCCATTTAAGGTCCCCACTTTCCTTTCAATCCCGCGTTCGCTCCGCCCTCACAGGCCTCGCCGATTTCAACATGAACCGCATGATCCTGCTTCGCGTCATCGGCATCTCCACCGCGATCGTGCTGGCGCTTCATGCTGGCATGGAATTCTACGGCGATCTCATACGACCGAACTTCCGCGCGAGCGATTTGTTCTCTGGCGAGATTCCACCCGACAAGGCCAAGCTGGCCGGCGGTGTTTTGGCATCGTTGTCGTTGGAGGGGGATCTGCTCGCGAATTACGCGGCGGCAATGGCCGCTGACGTTCTTCACCGTCCTTCAGCCGAAGCGGGCGAAAGGGCCAGCGAGAACAAGGCCGCCCAAGCCGCCCTCGTCGCAGCCTTGAAAGTATCGCCGATCAGGCCCGCGCTCTGGCTCACGCTCGGCACGCTGCAGGTCCAGTCCGGCGAAACGGCAACGCCTGCGGTGAAGATGTCCTACTTGACCGGATCGGTGCCGATCGACGTTGCCTTCGCTCGCGTCCGGACCGTGACCTCGAGCACAGCCGCAACGGATGAGGAGATCAAGCTGCTGGCGCAATCCGACATCCGGTCGGCGCTTGCCAATCGCTCTCGTTACGAGCCGCTGCTGATCGCGGCCTACGTGCAGGCAACTCCGCAAGGCAAGTCGCTGCTGCTCGATACCACGAAAGTGGCCGATCCCAAATTCAACGAGATCTTGCGGCGGTACTGAACCTCAGCGCGCCGATTTCGGATTGACCGGCACAAAGTCCTGATCGCGGCGCGGTTGGTCGGATCGGCCCTGGTAGACGAACATGCCCTTCTTGGTCGTGACGATGTCGCCTCGTTGCAGGCTATCGTCGCGGAGCAGACGTTCGGTCGCGACAACGTCCGGATCTTCCGGAATCGGCTTGTAGAACTCTGGATGCTCCCGCCGCTCGCGCGAAACCTCCTTGGCGCGTCGCCGTGCGTCCTCGATCCGCTGCCGCCATTCGTCGCGCGTTACTTCTGGCTCGCTTGGTGGAAGATAGTCGCTGAGCGAGGGCTCCGGTTCGGCCTGAGCAAGACAGAAGCAAGGACAGGGGAGACCAAGGCCGAGGGCAGCGGCAACGGAAACGACAGCTCGAGACAGCGTCCCAAACCGCCTTCCGTCATCTAGCGAATGGTCACGTCGAGCGGTTCGCACGCTGATAACTCCAAAGACAAAGCATAAGGACGACCATTGGCCGGAAACCCCTTATGCCCGGCTCATCAATCTATACCTTTGCCAATTGCAAGAAAGCGAATTCGCAGGCAAGCTTTGCGCTTTAGTCGAAGACCTCGTTCGCTCGCTGATATTCTCTTCGGGAATTGCGCGTGGAGCTGCCGTCGCATGCCTCAAAAACCCTTGTTGCTGCTAGCTGCCTGCATCGCAGCTTCCGCTGCGCTAGTCATGGCGGCTCACGCCAGTCCGCTCTGCATCAAGGAACGGACGCCGTTCGAACTGTCGGGGGACACAGTGACGTGGACGCTGACCATCCAGCCTGGATCCGACTGCATCCAGGGCTTGCGTTGGTCGTACATGCAGATCTTCAAGGTATCGGTCGTGAGGGGACCATCAAGGGGACAATTGACCGTGGTCGGGTCCGGCTTCCGCTATCTGGCAGCAGCCGACAAGCAAGGCCCCGATAAATTCACCCTTCTGATCTCGGGTAAAAACCTTCACGGTGCAGGGACATCGACCCTGGAGGTCGAGATCAATCCTCAATAGCTCGCCAAGACGCCGCTCTCTTAGGGGACAGGAGCGTTCCGTTATTTACCGAAAATCGAGCACGGCGGCCGAATGGCTGATGGTTGGCGATGTTCTCTTAGGCCAGCCGGCGGCACACCTACCGCCTACTTGAGGCACTGCCCCGGGTTCTGTTTCCGTAATAGGGTATAGCTCGCCCCCCGCGGGTCAGTGGCGCCTGGATCCGGCTCGGGTAATTCGGCGTGGCCGTGCTGCCCGACGGCTGCGACGGATTGACAATGATCACGTTGCGGTTGGGTGTCGACGGATCGTTGACGCCCTGGCCCCAGGCGGCGGCAGGCACAAGCAACGCAATTGCGATTAGGACTGGTCGTTTCATGAATTATCTCCCGAGCAAGAACGTCAGGGAGGCGATCACCGTTCCTTCACGGTTAGTTGGGTCGCAGCCTCAGCGGGGAACGGCGACCAGCTTGCCATCGCGCCAGACGCCTTGCGCTGACTTCCCAGCGGGCAGCCTGCCCGAGAGGTTCCTAACGGCGGTCGGCCGCGAGGCCGTCTGATTGGTCTGCGCCTTCTTCGCAGGCGTCGTGATGATGCTGGAGCTGGTGGTGTTGGCCTGGTCCTTGATTCCTTGTGCAGACGCCGGCTGAACCAGGAAGGCCAAGAATGTGATTGCTGTCAAAACGCCGCGCATGGTCAAACACCGGAATGAGGAGCTTGGCGAAATGTCACAGGTTTCCGCCCAAAAGCAAGCTCTTCGAGACGATCGCGCAGGACCTTTGCAGGCCGGATCCATCGGAGCGAGCCACAGCAACCGAAGGATACAGGGTGAAAAAACCTAGCGAAATAGCCTCATTCGAGCTACTTGATCGGCCTTGATGACCGACTCCGGTGAAACTGCGGCAAACGCTCCCTCGACGCAACAAATCAAAGCCGGGTTTATCCGTCTCCTGTCGAGCCGAATCCGCGCCGTATCCGACGATCCCCGGCAGATGCGGGAGATCGTTTATGAGCTCGCGCGCGTCAAGCTTCTGGAGCAGTTCACGCACGCCGATGCGCGGGAATCTCGCGAGCTTCAGCAAGTTCTCGAACGTGCCATCAAGGAGGTCGAGCGTTCCTTCGAGCGCAGCGCCGCGTCGGAACCGCAAAAGCTTATCGCGGCAAGCGCCGCTCCGGTCCCCCCAACAGCTGCCACTCCCCCACCCGTTCCGATGCCATCACCGGTTTCGGCTGCGGCGCCCACTCCGAAGGACACGGGAGCGCAGCGCCGTCCGGCCGCGCCGCCAGCTTCGCTCGACCGCCCCAAACTGAGGGGCGTCTTCAAATCTGTGGTTCGATTGACCGCCATCCTTCTGCTCATTGGCGGGGCAGCGACCGTGGCTGTCTATTGGCCTAAACTGAAGACACAACTGACCGCATTGACGCAGACGGCGCGGCCGCCCGAGCGAGCACCGAACAGCCCGGAAACTCAGCCGACCGCCAGCCCGCCTCCCGCGGTAAGCGAGACTGCTGAACGGACGCCGGATAGCCAGAAAGAGCCGGCGCAACCTGCACAACCCTCGATGCCCCTGCCGACGACGTTTGGAGTCTATGCCCTGAGCGAGGGCCAGCTCCATGAGCTCAAGTCGGTGCCGGGCAAGATTCCGGACCGCCGCGTCGCGATCTCGGCAGCCATCAGCACGCCGAGCGCGACTACGTTGGCGGACGGCGACGTCAAATTCATCGTGTTCAGGCCCGACGGGGGTGTCGATGCAAGCGGGACCGAAGTTCGGGTGATTGCGAAAGTCTCCCGCGCGATGGGCGTCGATGCCAGCGGGAAAGCGGCCATGGTCAGCGCCGGCGATTCCTGGGTCATCCGCAGCATGTCCTACCCCTACAAGGTAGGCCCGATCGACGATCAGTCGAGGATGCTATTGCTTCAACCAGAGCAGGACGGCTTTACGCTCGCTCCTGGTCGTTACATCGTGGTGGTCAAGGGCATGGGCTACGACTTCACGGTGGCCGGAACGATCACCGATCCCAATCAATGCGTCGAACGCATCAACGCGGCGAACGGCGCGTTCTACTCGCCCTGTCCGCCGCCCCGACGCTAGCCGAGCCCCGATTTCCTATTTGGCGGGCTTGCTGTCCTTCGCCTCCGCCGGCGCGTCGTCGACCTTGCCGTTGTTCGCGACGCATTTTTTGAAGAGTTCGCGCTGATCCTTGGCCGTTCCCTTGGCGCTACCGGCCGCCGGGTTGCCGATTTGCCGGGGTGGAAAGGCCTTCGCCACCGCCGCGTCACATGCGCGCGCCACTTCGGCCGTGATGGCTGAAGCCGTTGCCGGCACAGCCAGTGTCAAAGCAGCCGCCAATCCAACCAATGTCCGCAAATTTTTGACCGGCACCTCTTCGCTCCTTCAATTCGTGAATGGTTGCCGGAACCATAGCAAAAAGGATCGAAGCACCAAACGGCAAAGCGGCGCGGAATTGCCACGCGGTCTACCCCGCGTGCCGCAGGGCTATCGCATGAAGCTAGATCGCGGCAACGACAGAGGTGCACTCCCTCTCCCGCTTGCGGGAGGTTGGGGAGAGGGTGTCTCCTCAATGGGATAATCCCCAAGACGAGAGAGCCCTCGCCCGGCGCTTCGCGCCGACCTCAGAGGTGAACAACCCGCGGCAATCGATTCTACCTAAAGCCAATCCGCTCTAGCTGTTGAGCTGCGGCGGCTTGAAATCAGGAAAGCGGGTCAGCATTGCGGTCTTGACGAACTTCAAGTGAGCAATGCTGCTTGCCAATTCCTTGAGCCGGCGCTGGCCATTGGAGATGTCGGCTGCAAAAAGATCCTGATGATGATTGTCGAGCGGCTCCCGCTCGAGATATTCATCGGTGCCGTTTCCGAAGGTGACGGACGCACGCGCGAGGGCATCGTCAACACGCCGGTTGAGGCCGGCCTGCTCCCTCTCCGCCTCCTGCAATGCCGTTTCGATTGCCGCGAGGACGGCGCCGATCCTCGCGCGGTCGGTCTCCGCATCACGCTCGACGGAGCGGGCTTTGAAGCCCTTGTCCTCTCGGCGGGAGCCGAGCAGATTGTGTGCGCGCGCTCTCAGGAATAGCTGAAACATGTGGGCCATCCCCATTTTCGAGATCTAAGCCGCTACCATCGGTCACACATAGTTAACAAAGCCTGAATCCTGCGTCCGCTCCGCCTGGCTTCGTGCGATCCACACCCGCCAAGCTCCTTCGTGCTTGGAATAGAGCTCAAGCCATCGAACGTCGTCAACCGCGGCGGCTCCCTTGCCCATGCCGGTTTCGGCTACGATTTGCAGCGTCTGCGCCACCGCGACATCCAGCGCTTCGAATTCCGCCGTCTCCCCCAGCGACAGGCCGATCAGAACACGATGCCCTCGCGCATCAACGAAGTACCTGCGGGGCGCGTTGTGGCGTTGATCAATCATTTGGATGACCCTCGTTCATGATCCACGGACCTGGAAGGTCCTTCAGATGCCGGCCATAGGGGCAAACAAACGCGATCAAAATGAAGGCGCAGGTCGTCGCGCCCAGCAACGCAATGAGATACGTCATCTATGCCTATCTGCGCGCCCCATAAAACCGAGGCGGCCAAACGCTCATCATGAATTGATCGATCTTAGGCTGGCTTTCCAAAGCGCTCAAGGACGGCGACGAGTTAACCTAACCACACATGGTTATTTCGATTTCGCCCCTATGATTGAGTTGGGCCGCACGCGTTCTACGATGACGACGGCCGCTGGGTTCGGCCGGGCTCCATCGCGGCGGGGGTATAGGGTGCGTAAAGACGATATCGCGCCGATCGCTTCCGCGAACGCCACGCCCTTACACCATAGCCGCAGCAAAAGCCCGCTGCGAAAATCGAAATCAAAACCAAAAAAGCTAACATCCGGAATGTTCCCACGTTTGCCGGAACGTTCCTCCCGCGCTCATTTCATCTTTTCGTTGTGTCGACTTCAAGATCGGTACCGCTGAAACTTTTGTCAGACGAAGATGAAGTTTGTGCAACGTGGTGCTTGAAGATTGGTCGGCGCGCGAGGGCACAAGGCGCGGAAAGAGGCGCTCGTTCTCTTTACCAGAACTCGACGAGCCGACACCATGAACCCTCGTTCATTTGGCGCTCCCAACCGTGACCGGCGCGGCTGCTCATGGCGGGCCTGATTGCCGCGGGCCGTTCACCTCTCCCGCTTGCGGGAGAGGAAGTGCACCTCCGTCGTTGCAGCGATCAGGCCTCATCTCATCACGCTCGCGCGAAAACACCGTGGTTATACGGAGCGGAGCGCGGCGATTTCATCGCGGTAAGGTTGAGCAGTTAGCTTAATCCGCGTTGTTTGTTGCGAAGTCTAACCGATCGCATATCCATCTTCGCACCGGGCTCCCCAAGCCTGGCCCCACCCAAGCGAAGCCGTCGAGCGAACATGGGTCGCTTGGCGGCTTTGTCGTTGTGTCGACGAGAGGATCATTTCGGTTATGGCGCGCAAGCCCTGGTCGTTTAAGGAAGACCGCCGGCTCATGGAGTTGGCCAAGTCTTCGGCTTCACTGGAAGAGGCGGCGAAAGTTCTCGGACGCTCGCCTGATGCGATCAAGCGCATGGCCTTGCGGCTTGGCCTTTCGCTGAAGTCGAAGACCGGCAAGAAGAGTTAGTCCTGGAAAGAGCTCGTCGCGGACGACAGCTTTCTTTGTCCGCCATGGCGGCAACACTTCTCTCCGAACCCCCTGCAGCTTTTCGTCTTGCAGGACGGAACCAAAGCAACCACGAGATGTTGATCCAGATTCCGCCGCGAGGGTCTGGCCGTGGTCCATTTTGTGATTTCCGCAATGTTGGTTTGGCTGGCGATCAACATCGCTTTTGTGGTGCTTCGGCTGCGGGCCACCCACCAACCCGCCGCGCCCCGCATCCATAGGCCCAGCCGTTCTTCTGCAGAGGCAATTCCCCTCCGCCATCGCCTCGGTCGGTGAGCATCGATCGATGCGTCCAGCGGACCGTCCGCTCGCTCAGCTAAAGCGCGATGCGATTAAGATGAACCGTCATCGCGCGTCAGGTTCTTGTTTAAGCGTGGTCTTTTCGGAAAACCGCCGCGCCTTTTCCAGATCAGGCTTTAGTTACGCGTCTTCTTCTGGGAGCCCATCCCGGGGCTGGTTCCGTAATTGGGTGTCCCCGTTCCCTTGAAGGCTCCACCCATGCTGTCCGAGCCGGAATTCGTCGCCGTGCCGCTGCGGGAGGTGGGCTGAGTGCCCGATGGCTGGTCTTTGGTTCCCTGCGCCCAGGCCGCGGAGTTTCCGACGACGAACGACAGGAGGAGGAGGCTTAACGTCCTGATCATACTGCTCAACTTTCCATGCTCGGGCCGCGCGACCATCAGTCAGGCAACCACTCGGTAGCCCTTCCGGACCGGTCCGCCCGTTAAACCCTATCTTAGCCCCCGCTGGCTAGGATCAATTCCCAAGATCAGTTCCCAAGATCAGTTACCACGCCTCTCCTGAATTCCGCCCGGACCGGATGAGACACCAGCGACCGAACCTTCCGTTTGTGGCGCTCGTGCTTGCGAGCACGATGGCGTTCGCCCTGGCGGGCCATTTGACGGCAGAGGCCGTCATTCGCCACCAGCAGGCGCACCAGCTCAGCGAGCTGACCGAGGTCGTTCTGCGCCGCTCCGAACTTGCGGTCGATTTTGCCGCGGCCAGCCTGGACGATCTCGCCAAGCGTGATCTTGCCAGCTGCGCACCGGCGGCGCTTCAAGCCATCCGGCTCCACGTCTACCAGCGCTCGGCCATCAAGGACGTCCGTCTCGTTAATCCGGACGGATCGGTGATCTGCTCGGCCTATTCCGAGACGCTCGAGTTCGACAAGGGATGGGCAGGTCGCCACGACATGCTGTCCTCGCACGACAAGGAGCTCTCGCTGTTCCGCGTGGAGCAATTCGGCGGCGACGCATTGGGCGTGCTCAAGGACGTCAGTCGCAGCTCCGCGCTGGTCGCGATCGTCGGCATCAATGCCAATCTGTTCGATCTCATGCCCGCCGAGCTGCGCGCGCACAGCGAGGTCATCCTCGCCTTGAGCAATGGCGAGAAGCTCGGCGATTTCCGGCTCGATGCCGACAGGCCCCTGCTTGGGCCGATCAGCTTCGACAGGCATTCCACGCGCTTCCCGCTTCATGCCACGATCCGGCTCGAACAGGCGGTCCTTTCGAACTGGAACAGCGAGGCTTATTGGCCGGCGCTCGCAGTGTCCCTTGGACTTGGGGTTCTCTTCGGCATCCTGCTGGCGCGCAGCCGGCGGATGGAAGGGCCGGTCGCCGATCTCGATCGCGGGCTCGCGGCCGGCGAATTCAAGCCGTACTACCAACCCATCTTCGACCTCAGGACAGGCAAGATCACGGGCTGCGAGATTCTGGCGCGCTGGGTTCGTCGGGACGGCTCGGTGGTGCCGCCGATGAACTTCATTCCGCTGGCCGAATCCAGCGGTCGCATCCAGGTGATGACCTGGCAGATCCTGAGATCGGCGCTCTCCGACCTGCGTCCCGTCCTGAGGGCGGACAAGACCTTCAAGATGTCGCTGAACGTCGTGCCCAAGCACCTGCTGAGTGCCGGCTTCATTGAAACGCTGCGTCGCACGGTTCTGACAGCCAGAGTCTCCGCACGCCAGGTCGTGGTCGAGGTCACCGAGCGCGACGAGCTCGACGATCTCGCGCGCGCCGCAGCAATCGTGGCCGAGCTGCGTGACCATGGCTTCCGCGTCGCCATCGACGACGTCGGCGTTGGCCATAGCGGGCTGTCGCGGCTGAAAGGGCTCGGCGCCAACACGATCAAGATCGACAAGTTCTTCGTCGACACCATCACCGTGGATGCATCGACCACAACGATCGTAGAGATGTTGGTCGCGCTCGCCAAGGACTTCCGAATGACGGTCGTCGCGGAAGGAATCGAGACTGACGAGCAGCGCCGTGCCTTGGTCGCGTCCGGCGTCGAGGAAGGACAGGGTTATCTCGTCGCCGCACCGCTCCCGTTTGCGAAATTCAGCGAGCTCCTCGATTCACGCCGCCGCTCCGCATGCCCGGCGCCGGCCGGCGATGTCCTGGTAGCCTGACCATCTCCGCCGGACGGCATCCCTTTGCCGCTGACGCAGCGCCTCCCGGGCCCCGATCGCGGCCAGGTTTTGGACAGTCCGCGCCAAGGGAGAACGACCAGGCGTTTTAACGATATTCTCGTCTTTCGAAGCGGAATGGCACCCAAGTGGCTATGGTGGGCCATGCGTCGAAATCACCTCATCGCAGCCGCAGGAATCTGCCTCGCCCTCATCGCCTATGCCACCTTGGCAAGGCTGGCGGGAAGGCCGGCGCTCATGGGGCATCACGAGGCCTACTGGATCGTGGTGATCGAGCGCTTCAGCGCCTACGGCCTGTTGGGCTTCCTGCTGGCCTTTCTGTTGCCCGGCCGGCTCGCTTTGGCCTGCTCGCTTGTCGTGGCAGTCGCAATGGGGCTGGAAGTCCTGCAAACGCTGACTCCCGATCGTGACCCGGGCTTCCTGGACGTGCTGCAAAAGGCTGCGGGAGGCACCGTCGGTGTCATCCTCGCCCAGACGATCCTGGCCTTCCTGCCCCGGCCCCCAACCTGAAGCTCACGGCGCTGAAAATCTTTCCAGCGCCCACGGGACATGGCCCCTTACTTCATCATCTGCCCGCGCAGTTCGCCGCCTGGGTTCGCGGCGGTATGTATGTTCGCGTACCACTTCCCGGCCAGCAGATCCGCCGCCTGAGCGTCGGTGAGCGTGGCGCTGCCCTGGATTGGGCTTTGAACCGTCTTGAACGGCAAAGCGATGCCGGCGTTCTTGCCCGCTTCACCGGGACCATGAAAATGAGCCCCCATCGCCGGACCAGTCAGTCCGGCATACGTGACCGTATAGGTCAGGACTTTGGTCTGGGTATCGAACGCAGCCTCGGCCTTGCCTGAACCGGAGGAGCTGTTCGGAGGCACTTCGTTGCTGCCCTTGAGGTCGGCCTGCAGCTTGACGACCTCCGCACGTGCCGACACCGCTGTGACGATCAGCAGCCCGCCGAGCATCGCCGCTCCCAACATCGTCACGCCGACCCGATATTTGGCTTTCCTCATGGCATTCTCCTACGGGTCTTCAGGACCCGTTGCGGGTGAAACCCCGGCCTCCGGCTTTAATTCCGGAAGACAAGTCTATGCCGGATTCGCGAAAAGCTATCGGGGGATCCCACGGGCGGCGCCTGGAGCGGCCAGCCCGAGGGTGTGAGGCGAAACGGGCTAAGCTGCGCCACGCTCGCGGAACCCGGTCGGTGCCAGGAGTTCGGCCATTTGCCTATGCGTGCTCTGCAGCGCCTCGATGGCGCCGTCGAGATCGAAATCCGCTTCGCGGATTGATGCGAAGAACTTGGCGGTCAGCGCCAGGTCGAGCTTGACGCGCGTCGCGCCGTCGCGACTCTTGCGGCGGTCAAGCGACAAATGCAGCGCCCGCAATCTGGCTTCTGCCGGCGTGCAGCCGCTGAGGGTCGCCAGTTCGTCGTAGGTCATCCATATCTGAGGCATGTTCTCGTCCGTATTTTACAGCGCCCTCATCCTAGCTTTCCGCGTCTGAATGCACCGTTGCCGCGCCGCGGCCGCAGCCCGTTTTCACTGCGACAGCGTCAATGCAAGACTAAGATGCGGGAGGCCTCGAAGATGGAGGGAAATGGCGCGGCCGCGAACGGCTGTCGAGGCCCTTGGGCAATTTGTCATTGAGCTTCACGACGGCGCCTCGCGCTTCCACAGCCGGCGCGTCTTCCTGGCTGTAGATCAGCGTCACCTCGAACATCACGTCGGGCGCTTCCCTCGCCGTTCCGGAGCAGGTCGCCATCGCACCGTTGCACACGCCCGAAAGATTGACCTGGACCTCGTCAAGCCCGAACACCGTCGGCGGACCGTCGGCATACCGCCGCGTGGTCAGGACCGCCGTGAAGCGCTGCTCGTCATCGAACCGATAGGAGCCGCCATAGGTGAAGAAGCTGTCGCTGCCGGAGATCCGTCCTTCCGCCAGATGCACGACGCCCGTGCCCTCGGCGCGCGGGGTCCTGAACCAAGCCGCGTATTTGCCGTCTCTCATGATGGAAACATCCGCCGTAAAATTCACTGGTATTTGCAACCAACTCTGGGGCGCGGCAATGACCGATGCGGCGAGCATTCCGCCACGGTTAACGCCCTGCAAAGCCAACCCGTCAAATTGCCGTCGCGGCACGAGGCGACATCGGCGGCACCGTCAGAACAATTCTATGCCGTCATCTGCGGTCTCGACCGCGTCGACGCGGCGCGTGGCGGCGATCGACACCAGCCCGAGTGTTTGCAGGAATTCGCGATGAACATCCCGCTCACGCTCCATCGTGTAGCGCGCGAAGAGATCGTCGAGTATCGCCTGATCCTGCACTTCCACCTGTAGCCGCTGCGCGCCCGCAGTCTCGAGCCGCATCGCGACCGCAGGCAAGGCCGCGGAGCTTTCGCCGAGCTTGGTCATCAGGCCCTGGGCCGAATTCATCAGCCGCTCGAATTCCGCGCCTTCGTCCACGAGCCGGCTCATCAACCTGCCGAGCCGTTCATTGCCGGCCTCGACCTCGCGCAGCGCCAGAAGGATCTGCGGCTCGAGCTTGGCAAGCTGCGTGGGATCACCCTGCACGCGGAGCTGCTTCAGCTCGCCGGCCGAGCGCTCGATACCGTCGAGCACGGGCCTCAGGCGCCCGGCCCCCGCTGAGACCTGGTCGGCAGTCGCCTTGAGCTCGTTGGCGATGACGACGAAGGCGCTGCCGCGGCTGCCGAGATGGCTTGCCTTGAGGCCGGCATTCATTCCGATCAGCGTGATATCGACCGTCGCCTCGGCAAGCCCGGCGATTGCCTGGCGAAATTTTGCCAGCGTGTCCTCGACGATCGCGAGCGCCTCGTCGACCGCCTGGCCCGCACTCTCGCAGGTGCCGATCAGGGTCGACGCGTGCGCCAGCGTCTGCTTGATGCGTGTCAGGAACGACGACGAGCCGCCCTCCTCGCCGCCAAACAGCGTGCGACCGTGGCCGACGACGCTGACTGCGTCGTGCAGGATGGCGGTCAGCGCGCCGACGATCTGGCCGACGTCACCGCCGAACTCGCGCTGGGCATCCCTCAGCTGTGCCGCCTGCAACTGGCAGATCGCGCGCATGCCGTGATCGCCCGGGACCGGTTCGGGGACGAGGCTTGACGCGGATTCCGACGCAAGCTTGAGGCCGTGCGACACATGTTCGAGGCGCTGCCGCGTGCTGTCGCCTGCCTGCAGCGAGATGATCGCGCTGCCGACCGCCTCGGCGATCTTCCTGGTGCTGCAACTGGCGCGATCGGCCAGATGGCTGCTCTTGCTGCGCTGATCGCGCAATCCGGAATAGGCCGCGCCGAGTTCGGCGCTCTCCGACATCAGTTGGGCCCGATAACGGCTCTCGAACTCCTTCTGTCGGCTGGAGGCGGTGGCGACCGCCTCGGACAGGCGTTGCTGGTCCCGCGCGCAGCCTTCGATCGAGCGCTGCACCGCCCTGCCGAGATCATAGGCTTCCTGGGTGAAAGCGAGAAAGCCCTCGCGGTCGCCGTCGAGCGAGGCCGCCTCGATCCGCGCGCTGCGCGCGATGATGGTGATCATCTGGATGTGCTTGAACAGCGGCTTGAGCAGCGAAGACGCCTCTGCCGTGCTCTTGCCGATCGTCTCCAAGAGGGCGCTCTCCGCCGGCAGCGCCTGCGCCAGCTCACTCAGCCGCGCGGCGATCTCCTGCAGCGCCGTTGCAGCGCCCTCGATCTCCGCGCCGGAGAGCTCACCCGAGAGCATCGCGAGACCCTGGTTCAGCTCCTTGAAGATGAGGTGACCGCGTCCGAGTTCGTGACCGACGCGCGCGAAGACGTCCTCGATCCGCGAGGAGACGTCCTCGATCGCGGCACTTGCCTCAGCGAGCGTATCGGCCGGAACGGGAGACATGGCCATCAACCTGCCACCGCGGCGTGCCCGGCCTGATACCAGAGCATGATCTCGCGCGGGATATGATGCAGCGAAACGACCTTCTCGACACCGCCATGCGCGATAGCTTCCTTGGGCATGCCGAACACAACGCAGCTGTCCTCGTCCTGCGCCCGCGTCGAGGCGCCGAGCTTGCGCATCTCCAGCATCCCGCGCGCGCCGTCGTCGCCCATGCCGGTCATGATGACGCCGAGCGCGTTGGCGCC
>NZ_JALBHA010000619.1:0-3276 GCF_023006445.1 Bradyrhizobium sp. SHOUNA76 | reverse complement strand
CACCAGGCGCCGCGATCCGCCCGTCGATCGCTTCGATGCGCTGCACCGGCTTGCCGGCGGCGATCCCGGCCTGGTCAGAAGCGTGAAACGGCTGAAGCGCATCGGCGACCACAATCTGCCGGTGCTGCTTCAGGGCGAGACCGGC
Source organism: Bradyrhizobium sp. SHOUNA76 (assembly GCF_023006445.1). NCBI lineage: Bacteria > Pseudomonadati > Pseudomonadota > Alphaproteobacteria > Hyphomicrobiales > Nitrobacteraceae > Bradyrhizobium > Bradyrhizobium sp. SHOUNA76. The sequence continues at coordinate 3,131 of NZ_JALBHA010000619.1, read as the reverse complement.
GTCGGCAAGGATGTGTTCGCGCGCGCCATTCACGCGGCGAGCAACCGGGCGCGCAACAACTATGTCGCGCTGAATTGCGCTGCGATGCCCGAGAGCCTGATCGACGCCGAACTGTTCGGCTACGAGGCGGGCGCCTTCACCGGCGCGCGGCGCGACGGCTCGAAGGGCCTGATCGTGCAGGCCGATGGCGGCACGCTGTTCCTCGACGAGATCGGCGACATGCCGATCGCGCTGCAGACGCGCCTGTTGCGCGTGCTGGAAAACCGCGAAGTGTGGCCGCTCGGTGCGCTCAAGCCAGTCGCAGTCGACATCCGCCTGATTAGCGCCACTCATCGGGACCTCGGCCGCATGGCGGAGGAGGGCGCCTTCCGCGCCGATCTCTATTTTCGCCTGCGCGGCCTCGCGGTGCGGCTGCCGGCCCTGCGCGAACGCGCCGACCGGGACGATATCATCCGTCAGATTGCGCGCGAGGAAGCACCAAGCTGCAGGCTTTCGGACCAAGCATGGTCGCAGCTTGCGGCCTATCCGTATCCCGGCAACATGCGCCAGCTCCGCCACGTGCTGCGGCTCGCCGGCTGCACCGCGGAGGACGGCGTCATTACGGATGCGGATCTCGATCTGCCGCCGTTTGGCGAGCGGGTTGAGCCGGACCTCGAAGCAGCCGAGCGTGCCACGATCGTCGAGGCGCTCCGTAAGCACGGCGGCCGCGTGACCGAGGCAGCACGCGCCCTGAAGCTGAGCCGCGCGACGCTTTATCGGAAGATCAAGGTGCTGAAGATCGACACGGCGCAGTAGTGTCTAATAGCATGCGGCGAGATAGGTGAGAGGTCTCCGCTGCAACCGCGTGCCCACCACCTTTGTTGTGATGTCGATGGTGGGCACGGCGCAAGTGCGCCTTTGCCCACCCTACGATGTCGGCGCCCCTTACGAAAAATCCGTCCAGCTCAGATGCCGTGAATCGAGGTCACCGACCGTCACCGTCTCGCGCATTTCATGTGGCGTGTGAAAACTGCTGCGCAGGTAGACCAGCGGCCTCGCTCCATCCGCATGCGACACGCCGCGCACCTCGCCGACGAAGATCGAATGCGTCCTGGTCTCGAACTCCTGCGCCAGAACGCAATCGAATGCGGCGACCGCATCCGTCAGCACCGGGGCACCGGTCGCGCCGCGCGTCCACTGCCCGAAAGCAAAACGGTCGTCGCCGTTGACGCCCTTCTGGCCGCTGAAGGTGAGCGCGAGCAGCGCGTGATCCTCGTGCAGGAAATTGATCGCGAACGCGCCTTCCTCGCGGATGCGCCCATGTGCGCTGGCGTTGCGGTTGACGCAGACGATGAGCGAGGGCGGTGAGTCCGACAGCGAGCATGCCGACGTCACCGTCAACCCGGTGCGCTTGCCATGCTCTGCGCCGACCGTGACCAGCGCGACCGCACCGGCGCAATGGCGCATCGCCTGCTTGAAATCCTTGGCGTCGAGAGGTTTGGCGTCCACGGAAATCTCCGAAAATCGCTGCGGGTGCGGCACGATCGCGCCGCACCCGCATCGGGTCAAGCCGCCTTCTTCGCGGAGCCGAGATGCGCAACGCGCGGCATCACCTCGTTCTTCAGCAGCGAGAGCGAGTGATGCCAGGCTTCGGCCTTGTGCTTGTAGTCGAAGCCGAACACCAGCAGCACGCCGAAGCCGCCGACCTCGTCGTAGATCTTCTCGATCTTCTCGGCGACGGTCGCGGGCGAGCCGACGATCCAGTTCCGCCTGGCGCAATATTCGACGGTGACGTCGCTGTCGGGCACGTCGGGCGCGTGCTTCAGATAATCCTTGAAGCCGAAATGGCCGAGCAGCGGCAGGAAGTACTCGCTCATCATCCGGCCCATCATGTCGCCGGTCGAGAGCCTCCAGGCTTCTTCATCCGTGTCGGCGACGAACACCTCGCGCACCAGACGCCAGTCCGCGCGGTTCGGCTTGCGCCCGGTCTTGGCGGCGCCGATTTCGACGGAGTCCCAATGGCTGGAGACATAGGCCGGGTTGAGGTTGAGGCTCATCGGGGTGAAGCCGCGCTCGCCCGCGAGCTTCAGCGTGTCCGAGTTCTTCGAGAGACCAGCGACGCCGATCGGCGGATGCGGCGCCTGCAGCGGCTTGATGTGGGGCTTGAGGAAGTCGAACATCGTGTCCGGCTTGGTCACCGTCCAGAACTTGCCCTTGTGGGTGAACGGCGCCGGCTCGGTCCAGAGTTTCAGAATGATCTCCAGCGCCTCGCGGGTCATGTCGCGGTTCTGTCCGCTCATGCCGTCGACGTTGAACATCGCCCAGTCGCTCGGCAGGCCCGACGCTGCGACGCCGAAATTGAGCCGGCCCTCGGAGAGATGGTCGAGCATCGCGACGCGGTTGGCGAGTTCGGCGGGGTGGTGATAGGGCAGGAGGAAGCCGCCCGGCCCGATGCGAAGCTTCTTGGTCTGCATCAGCGCCTGCGCGATCAACAGGTCCGGCGTGGGGTTGGGTTCCCAGGGCGCGGTGTGGTGCTCGCCGACCCAGGCCTCCTGATAGCCGAGCTCGTCGAGCCAGCGCATGACCTGCAGGTCCCAGTCGTTCCCTTCCTTCAGGCCGCACTCCGGCGGATGCGAAGGCATCGTGAAATAGCCGATCTCCATGGGTTTCCTCTGATGTTGACGCGTCTTGTCGCGCGTTGACGGATGTGAAGTGCGGACCCATGAGCAAGCGGTGTGCCAGCGCGGCAACGTCTCGGGCCCCGCGAGAAAAGGCTGGTTTGCGGCGGCAATAGCCGATATCCCGGGGCGGATCTGCAAGACCTCGTCTCATTGTCGCGAGACAGCGTCTTGGCCGTGAGACGAGGATACGCGTTGAGATGACCGAACCCGCTTATGTCGCGGTGGACTGGGGCACCAGCAGTTTTCGCCTGTGGCTGGTCGATCGTGCCGGTGGGGTGCTGGCCGAGCGCCGCAGCGACGAGGGTATGCTGGCGGCGGCGAAGACCGGCTTTCCCGCCGTGCTGCAAGCGCATCTTACGGCGGTCGAAGCGCCGGATCATCTGCCGGTTCTCGTCTGCGGCATGGCCGGCGCCAAGACCGGCTGGGTCGAAGCCGGCTATGTCGATACGCCGGCGCCGCTCGCAGCCGTCC
>NZ_JALBHA010000618.1:0-3288 GCF_023006445.1 Bradyrhizobium sp. SHOUNA76 | reverse complement strand
AAGAGCGGGTGTCGCGGCCGCTCGTCGTCATCGCGGGCATGATGGCCAACAAGGATGCGCAGGGCTTTCTCGCCAATTTTGCCGGTCTCACCCGTCACATCATCGCGGTGCCGATTCCTGATACCGAGAACGCGATGCCGGTCGATCGCCTCGCCGACGCCGCGCGCAGCCTCGGCATGCGCGTCGAGACCGTCTCGGGCGTCGAGGCCGCATTGCGCGCCTTGGCGAAGCTCGCCTACGAGGTGCCGCCGCGCATCCTGATCACCGGCTCGCTGTATCTGGCCGGCCATGTGCTGGCGATCAACGGCACGCCTCCTGCATGATTTCTCTTGTCCCGGACAAGCGCAGCGAAGCGGAGCGCTGATCCGGGACCCAGAATGCCGCGATATGGGCCCCGGCTCTGCAGCGCACCGCTGAAGAAGCGCTGGCCGCGTCCGGGGCACGGAAGAGAGAGCCCATGCGTTTCGCCGCCATTGCCGACGTCCACGGGAATTACCTCGCGCTGGAAGCTGTCCTCGCCGACATCCGCGCTCACGGCATCATAGACATCGTCAATCTCGGCGACATGCTGAGTGGTCCGCTCGATGCGCACAGGACCATCGAAATCCTGATGACGCTCGACGCCGTGCACGTGCTCGGCAACCACGACCGCTATCTGCTCGACCGTCCGCCTGAGAAGATGGGCTCCTGGGATCGTCCTGCCCATGCAGCGCTCAGCGTCGCGCAGCTTGACTGGCTGCGGGCCCAGCCGATGACGCGGGTCTTTCGTGACCAGGTGTTCCTCTGCCACGCGACGCCTGATAATGACGAAGTCTATTGGCTCGACACCGTGCATCCCGACGGTGTGGTGGCGCAGTCGCCGCTGGACCGCATCGAGCAATTCGCGCGCGGCATCACGCAATCGCTGATCCTCTGTGCTCACACCCATCTCGCCCGCGCCGTGCGACTTCGCGACGGTCGCTTGATCGTCAACCCCGGCAGCGTCGGCAGCCCTGGGTATCGTGACAAGCATCCCTATCCGCATGTGGTGGAGGCGGGCACGCCGCACGCGCGTTATGCGATTCTCCACCTAGCGAATGGAGCCTGGCAGGTGACGTTCCGCCACGTCGCATATGATCATGAGGCGATGGCCGCACTGGCGCGGCGCAACGGTCAGCCTGAGTTGGCGAACGCGCTCGCGACGGGATGGATCAAGTAGACGTTTTTTCTGCTTCGTAGCCCGGATGGAGCGCAGCGCAACGAGCGATGCCGGCCCCGGATTGCGCTGCGCTCCATCCGGGCTACGGCTACGCTCACTTCAACAGCTTCATTGGGTCGGCGACCTTCTGCTTCAGCTGCTCGAAGGTGCATTGCCGCGCCGCCTTGTCCGGGCGCCAGCGCAGGATCGAGGTGCCGTGGCGGAAACGTTCGCCGCTGAAATGGTCGTAGCAGACTTCGATCGCCAGCTTCGGCTTGAGCGGACACCATTTCGCGGAGCGCTCGGTGGACCAGCGGCTTGGCCCGCCCGGCGCGTTTCCGGTGAAGCCGGGTTCGCCGATCAGCGCCTCCAGGCGGTCGGTCAATGCCGGTTTCTGTTCGGCCTTGATCGCCGAGGTGAAGCCGACATGGTGCAGGAGACCTTCATCGTCGTAGAGTCCGAGCAGCAGTGAGCCGACGACTTTCCGGCCCGCGATCTTGTTGGTGGCATAGCGGAAGCCGCCGACGACGCAATCGGCGCTGCGGAATTTCTTGATCTTCTGCATGCCGTCGCGATTTCCGGCCTGATAGGGCAGGTCGATGCGCTTGGCGATGACACCGTCCGAGCCGCCGCCGGATTGCGCCAGCCATTTTTTGGCCGTGGCGTAGCTCGTTGTCCATGGTGAAAGGCGGAAAAGACTGCCTTTGAGACTGGCTTTCGCAAAAGCGTCCAGTGCCGGCCGGCGCTCGCTCATCGTCTTCTCAGCCAGACCTTTCTCCCGGGACGTCGCGAGCAGATCGAAGGCGAGGTACAGCGACGGCGTCTCCTCCGAGAGTTTCTTCACACGGCTCGCCGCCGGATGAATGCGTTGCAGGAGGGCGTCGAAGGAAAAGCTCTTGCCCTGCGGCACGACGATCTCGCCGTCGAGCGTGAAGCGATCCGCCTTCAGCCTCAAGGCGGCGGCGACGATCTCGGGGAAATAGCGCGCGAGATCCTCGCCGGACTTCGAGCGTAGATCGACGTCACCGCCGTTGCGCGACAGCAGGCCGCGAAAGCCATCCCATTTCGGCTCGTACTGCCATTCCTTGCCGCGCGGGATCTCGTCGACCGAACGCGCCTCCATCGCGACGAGAGAGGCGGGTTTGCGGTCGCGCTTTCGGGGAGGGGCTGGCAAGGGCGGGACTCGTCATACGCTGTACACGTCCCATCAACGCAGAACGGCCGGCATTTCGCCGGCCGTTGTCGAAAATAATTGAAGTGAGCTGAATCAGACCGCGGAGGTGATCCACTGCTGCAGCTTCGCCTTAGGCGCGGCGCCGACCTGACGGGAGGCCATCTCGCCGCCCTTGAAGATCATCAAGGTCGGGATCGACATCACGCCATACTTGGACGCAGTCTTGGGGCTCTCGTCGACATTGAGCTTCACGATCTTGACCTTGTCGCCCATCGCGCCGGCGATCTCGTCGAGTGCAGGTGCGATCATGCGGCAGGGGCCACACCACTCGGCCCAGAAATCGACGACCACGGGGCCGTTTGCCTTGAGCACTTCGGCTTCGAAATCGGTATCGGAAACCTTGCCAACGGCCATGGGAGTACCTCGTTCGGTTGAAAGAATCGGCGCGACGGGAATCGCGCCCGGGATCATGCGGTCAACCTATGAACGGCTCCTTGCCGGGTCAAGGACGCTCACGCCGAGATGAAGGGATGCCAGCGTCGCGTCCAGCGCGGGGGCTGAAATCTCCATATATTCAAGGGCCTCGGTCCAGAGCAGGACGGCCCTGACGGGCTTTTGGGGATAAAGCCGCGATAGCACCGCCCGGTACAGCGCAAGCTGCCGGACATAGGCGGTGGGGGCCTCAGCCGCGCTTTTGGGCGCGGCCTGGTTGGTCTTGAAATCGATGATCAAAACTTCATCCGGACGTACGACCAGCCGGTCGATCTGCCCCGACACCAGCGCCGGCGTGCGGCCCGGCCGCTCCAATTTGCCGACAATGGCGACCTCGGCCCGGCTGCCGGCCGCGAAGACCGGCGCAAAACGCGGTTCGGTGATCAGGGCCAGCACCTTGTCTGCCAAAGCGGCGCGATCGGCTTCCGGCCAGTCCGCGGCGTTG
>NZ_JALBHA010000617.1:0-3308 GCF_023006445.1 Bradyrhizobium sp. SHOUNA76 | reverse complement strand
GTGGACGCGCGCGATCGACTGCGGACCGACGTCGAGGATCATGCCGTCGGCCGGGATCGCATCGAGCCCATAGGCATGCGAGGGCGCGTTGGCGGCGAAATGATAGGCAACGGTTGCGTCGACCGGCAGGATGATGGCGCAGTTGGCGGCGTCCGCCTTCTCCATGATGCGCAGCGCGGTGGCGGCGAGATCCTTCTCGGCCAGCGACTTGCCGACGCCGACGCCCTGGGCGTGCAGGAAGGTGTTGGCCATGCCGCCGCCGATCACAAGCGCATCGACCTTGCTGACGAGATTTTCGAGCAGGTCGATCTTGGTCGAGACCTTTGCGCCGCCGATGATGGCGATAACAGGCTTGGTCGGCGAGCCCAGTGCCTTCTCCAGCGCGACGAGCTCGGCCTGCATGGTGCGGCCGGCATAGGCGGGCAGCTTGTGGCCGAGGCCTTCGGTCGTGGCGTGGGCGCGGTGCGCCGCCGAGAACGCATCATTGACCCAGATATCACCGAGCTTTGCGAGCTCCGCGACGAAGGCGGGATCGTTCTTTTCCTCTTCTTTGTGGAAGCGGGTGTTTTCGAGACAGAGAATGTCGCCGTCGTTCAAGCTAGCTACCGCCTTGGCCGCGGGCTCACCGATGCAGTCGTCGGCGAAGGCGACGGGCTTCTTCACGACCTTCGACAGCGCCTCGGCAACCGGCTTGAGCGACTCCTTGGCATCGCGCCCCTTCGGCCGGCCGAAATGCGCGAGCAGGATGACCTTGCCGCCCTTGTCCGAGATTTCCGTGATGGTCGGCGCGACGCGCTCGAGCCGGGTCGTGTCGCTGACGCGGCCGTTGTCCATGGGCACGTTGAGATCGACGCGCAGCAACACGCGTTTGCCCTTCACGTCGACGTCGTCGAGGGTGCGGAATTTGTTGGTCATCGGACACTCTCTCTTGTCCCGGGCGCACTGCGGCGCAAAGCGCCGCTGTGCAGAACCGGGACCCACATTGCAGCGAGTCGCGGTGAAATGGGTCCCGGATCTGCGAAGCAGCGTTTCACGCTGCATCGCGTCCGGGACACGAGAGCGGAGTTAGATCACCTTCGCGATCGCAGCGGCGGTGTCCGCCATGCGGTTCGAGAAGCCCCACTCGTTGTCGTACCAGGACATCACGCGCACCAGCGTGCCGTTCTGCACCTTGGTCTGGTCCTCGTGGAAGGTTGAGGAGTGCGGGTCGTGGTTGAAGTCGATCGAGACGTTCGGCGCATTGGTGTAGCCGAGGATGCCCTTGAGCTGCTGCTCGGAGGCGCGCTTCATCGCCGCGTTGATTTCCTTGGCGTCGGTGGCGCGCTTGGCGACGATCTTGAGGTCGACGACCGAGACGTTCGGGGTCGGCACGCGGATCGCGACGCCGTCGAGCTTGCCCTTCAGCTCGGGCAGCACGAGGCCGATCGCCTTCGCCGCGCCGGTCGAGGTCGGGATCATCGACATCGCAGCCGCACGGCCACGGTAGAGATCCTTGTGCATCGTATCGAGCGTCGGCTGGTCGCCGGTATAGGCGTGGATCGTGGTCATGAAGCCGGTCTCGATGCCGACGAGGTCGTTCAGCACCTTGGCGACCGGCGCCAGGCAGTTGGTGGTGCAGGAGCCGTTCGAGATGACCAGATGATCCTTGGTCAGCGTGTCGTGGTTGACGCCGTAGACGATGGTGGCATCGGCGCCGTCGGCGGGCGCGGAGACCAGCACGCGCTTGGCGCCGGCGGTCAGATGCGCGGAAGCCTTGTCCTTCGAGGTGAAGATGCCGGTGCATTCCATCGCGATGTCGACGCCGAGATCCTTCCAGGGCAGCTTCGAGGGATCGCGCTCCGCGGTCACCTTGATCTTGCCGGTGCCGAGGTTGATCGAGTCGCCATCGACGGTCACGGTGCCGGGAAAACGGCCATGCACAGAGTCGAAGCGGAGCAGATGGGCGTTGGTCTCGACCGGACCGAGGTCGTTGATGCCGACGACTTCGATGTCCTTGCGGCCGGACTCGGCAATAGCCCGCAGGATGTTGCGGCCGATGCGGCCAAAACCGTTAATTCCAACGCGGACTGCCATGTTTCGTCTCCTTCAATGACCGTTGTCATCCCGCACAACGCGCTATGCGCGCCTGCGAGGGTTTTTTAGGGGCGGACGCCCGGTTCGGCCGGGCGGTGCTTGATCATATGAGAGATTACGTAGTCCTTTTTTGCGGCAAGCTCAACTCTCAGGAAACGCGTTTCAGCACAGCGTTAACCGCGGCCTCGGCAGTAATGCCGAAATGCTTGTAAAGCTCCTTGGCAGGACCGCTTTCGCCGAAGGAATGCATGCCGACAAATTCGCCATCCTGGCCGATCACGGCGTCCCAACCCCAACGCACGGCGGCCTCGATCGCAATCTTGACCGGCGCGTTGCCGATGATGGCTGCGCGCTTGGCCTCTGGTTGCGCTAACAACAGCTCGAGCGAGGGAACGGAGACCACCCGTGACGCGATGCCGCGCTCGGCGAGCTGCTTCTGGGCGGCGACCGCGATCTCGACCTCGGACCCGGAAGCAAACAACGTCGCCTTGGCTTCGCCTTGGGCTGCGACCAGCTCATAGGCGCCGGCCGCGCAGGGATTGTCGTTCGGCGCGGTGGTCCGCAACTGCGGCAAATTCTGGCGCGTCAGTGCCAGCACCGTCGGGCCGTCGATGCGGTTGAGCGCGAGCTCCCAGCACTCGGCGACCTCCATCGCGTCGCACGGACGGAACACGCGCATATTGGGAATGGCACGAAGCGCGGCGAGATGCTCGACGGGCTGATGGGTCGGACCGTCTTCGCCGAGGCCGATGGAATCATGGGTCATCACATAGACGACGCCGGAGCCCATCAGCGCGGCAAGGCGCATCGCGGGACGTGCGTAGTCGGTGAACACCAGGAAGGTCGCGCCGTTCGGTGCGAAGCCGCCGTGCAGGAAGATGCCGTTCATCGCGGCGGCCATGCCGTGCTCGCGGATGCCGTAATGGATGAAGCGGCCCTTCGGCGTCTTGGCCGAGAAGGCGGTTGCCGATTTCGCCTTGTTGTTGTTGGAGCCGGTGAGATCCGCCGAGCCGGCCAGGAATTCCATCGGCATGGCGGCGGCGATGACTTCGATCACCGCCTCCGAGGATTTGCGGGTTGCCGCGGTCATCGGCTTTTCCAGCAATTCCTTCTTGTATGCGCGCACCGCCTTTGCGAGCGAGGCCGGACGCTCATGGCGCAGGCGGCGCTCGAACTCGGCGCGCTTGCGGCTGCCGAGCTCGCCAAGCCGTGCTTCCCATTCCTGGCGCGCCGCG
>NZ_JALBHA010000616.1:0-3320 GCF_023006445.1 Bradyrhizobium sp. SHOUNA76 | reverse complement strand
GACCAGCCGAGCGCGTTGGCGCCCCGCTCGCGCGCGGTCCGGCCCATCGAGACGACGCGAACCTCGTCGCCGTATTTCTCGCCGAACAAAGCGCGCGCGCCAGCCTCGCGGGCCTCGTCCACGCCCATCACGCGCGTGGTGACCTCGTCATTCTCCAGCACCACGTCGTTGGCGATGTCTTCGACGCGGGCAAGCTCCTCCGCCGAGATCGGCTTGGGATGCACGAAGTCGAAGCGCAGGCGGTCCGGCGCGACCATCGAGCCGCGCTGGGCGATGTGGTCGCCGAGCACCTGGCGCAGCGCTTCATGAATGAGATGCGTCGCCGAATGATGCGCGCGGATCGAGGAGCGCCTGGAATGATCGACCTCGAGCTGCAGCGCGGTGCCGAGCTTGAGCTCGCCGCTCTCGACCGTGCCGACGTGAACGAAGAAATCGCCGAGCTTCTTCTGCGTGTCGGTGACGCGGAACTTGAGGCCGCCCTCGCCAAGAAGCACGCCGGTGTCGCCGACCTGGCCGCCGGACTCCGCATAGAACGGCGTCTGGTTCAGCACGATCGCGCCCGTCTCGCCGGCCTTCAGGCTGGCGACTTCAGCGCCATCCTTGACCAGCGCGGACACCACGCCCTCGGCGCTCTCGGTCTCGTAGCCCAAAAATTCGGTGGCGCCGAGCTTCTCGCGCAGCGGGAACCAGATCGCCTCGGATGCCGCCTCGCCGGAGCCCTTCCAGGACTCGCGCGCCTTCGCCTTCTGCCGCTCCATCGCATCGGAGAAGGAGGCCTGGTCGACGCCGATGCCGCGCGACTTCAGCGCGTCCTGCGTCAGGTCGAGCGGGAAGCCGTAGGTGTCGTACAGCGTGAAGGCGACGTCGCCGTCGAACATGTCGCCCTTCTTCAGGGACGCGCTCTTCTCGTCGAGGATGGCAAGGCCGCGAACCAGCGTCTTGCGGAAACGGGTCTCTTCCAGCCGCAGCGTTTCCTCGATCAGAGTCTCCGCGCGCATCAGGTCGGGATAGGCCTGGCCCATCTCGCGCACCAGCGCCCAGACCAGCCGATGCATCAGCGGCTCTTTCGCACCCAGCAGCTGCGCATGGCGCATCGCGCGGCGCATGATCCGGCGCAGCACGTAACCGCGGCCCTCGTTCGAGGGCAGCACGCCGTCCGCGACCAGGAAGGCCGAGGAGCGCAGATGGTCGGCGATGACGCGGAACGAGGCGACGGTCTGCTCGTTCGGCCCGCTGCCGAGCGCCGAGGCTGTCGCATCGATCAGCTGGCGGAACAAATCGGTTTCGAACACGCTGTCGACGCCCTGCATGATGCAGGCCATGCGCTCGAGCCCCATGCCGGTGTCGATCGAGGGACGCGGCAGATCCACGCGCTCCTCCTTCGTCACCTGCTCGTATTGCATGAACACGAGATTCCAGAATTCGAGGAAGCGGTCGCCGTCCTCTTCCGGCGAGCCCGGAGGCCCGCCCCAGATGTGCTCGCCACGGTCGATGAAAATCTCCGAGCACGGGCCGCACGGCCCGGTGTCGCCCATCGCCCAGAAATTGTCCGAGGTCGGGATGCGGATGATGCGGTCCTCGGAGAAGCCGGCGATCTTCTTCCACAGGCCGGCCGCCTCGTCGTCGGTGTGGTAGACCGTGACGAGCAGCTTGTCCTTCTTGAGCCCGAACTCCTTGGTGATCAGGGTCCAGGCCAGCTCGATCGCGCGCTCCTTGAAATAATCGCCGAACGAGAAGTTGCCGAGCATCTCGAAGAAGGTGAGATGGCGCGCGGTGTAGCCGACATTGTCGAGGTCGTTGTGCTTGCCGCCGGCGCGCACGCATTTCTGCGACGTGGTGGCGCGCTGATAGGGCCGCTTCTCGACGCCGGTGAAGACGTTCTTGAACTGCACCATGCCGGCATTGGTGAACATCAACGTCGGGTCGTTGCGCGGCACCAATGGCGAGGACGACACGATCTCGTGGCCGTTCTCGGCAAAGAAGTTCAGAAAGGTCGACCTGATCTCGTTGACGCCGCTCATGTTCATCCAATCGGGTGTGCTTGGACCCGCTTCTCGCCATCCAACCGTAACGTTAAGGCTGATATCTGCGGGCCAAAGCGCTTTTAGACAAGGCCAGCTTCGCTGTCCAGAAACTGTGCAAGGAGATGTGCAAGCAGATCAGAGGGTTGCCGCAGCCGCTCAATCCCCTTTGCAATCCCGTTGATAGGCCAAGCGGACGCGTTGACAGGCTTGGCTAGCCTGTGGTCTGTACCCATCTGTATCGTACGGCCACGTCGGGAGAGACCGGCTTTAGGCAGCCGGCGCCGAAGGAGCAACCGCCCCGGAAACTCTCAGGCAAAAGGACCGCGTGGCTTTGACAGCATCTGGAAAGAGGCGCCGACGGGTCTAGACCCGGATGGCGTCCGCCGACGGGATAATACTCTCAGGCACAGCGACAGATGGGGCTTCGACTGGTGTCCATCGGGGAATCGTCCCCGGGGAACCGCCGAGGGCCCCTTGAGATGCTAGCGCACGACCAAGACTCCCTGAAACGTACGCCCCTTCACGGGCTTCATGTGTCCCTGGGCGGCAAGATGGTGCCGTTCGCGGGCTATGACATGCCCGTGCAATACCCTGCGGGCGTGCTGAAGGAGCACCTCCATACCCGAGCCTCCGCCGGCCTGTTCGACGTCTCCCATATGGGGCAGCTCGCGCTCCGGCCGAAGTCCGGGAGGGTCGAGGACGCCGCCCGCGCGCTGGAACGGCTGGTGCCGCAGGATATCGTGGCGGTTGCCGAGGGGCGGCAGCGCTATGCCCAGTTCACCAATGCGGATGGCGGCATTCTCGACGATCTCATGGTCGCCAATTTCGGCGACCATCTGTTCCTGGTCGTCAACGCCGCCTGCAAGGCCGAAGACGAGGCGCATCTGCGCGCGAATCTCTCGGACGATTGCGTCATCGAGTCCCTCGCCGACCGCGCGCTGATCGCGCTGCAGGGTCCGAAGGCGGAAGCGGTGCTGGCGAAATTGTGTGCAGAGGCGCCGTCCATGACATTCATGGATGCCGGTCCGCGCCAGGTTGCCGGCATCGCCTGCTTCGTCTCGCGCTCGGGTTACACCGGCGAGGACGGCTTTGAGATTTCGGTCCCCGCTGCGGACGCCGAGCGCCTCGCAAAGATGCTGCTCGAAAACCCCGACGTGCTGCCGATCGGCCTTGGCGCCCGCGACAGCCTGCGGCTGGAAGCCGGGCTCTGCCTCTATGGCCACGACATCGACACCGCCACCACGCCGGTCGAGGCTGCGCTGGAATGGTCGGTGCAGAAGAGCCGCCGCAGCGGCG
>NZ_JALBHA010000615.1:0-3331 GCF_023006445.1 Bradyrhizobium sp. SHOUNA76 | reverse complement strand
GCTCGAGAAGATGAGCGAAGCCCAGATCCACAAGTTCATCTTCGCGCCGGGCTTCTCGACCGCGGCCGCCATCACCTCGGTCTCCGGCCGCGGCGTCGGCATGGACGTGGTCCGCACCAATATCGACCAGATCGGCGGCACCATCGACATCAAGAGCGTGGCCGGCGAAGGCTCCTCCGTCACCATCAAGATCCCGCTGACCTTGGCGATCGTCTCGGCCCTGATCGTCGAAGCCGCCGGCGACCGCTTCGCGATCCCGCAGCTCTCGGTGGTCGAGCTGGTGCGGGCCCGCGCCAACTCCGAGCACCGCATCGAGCGCATCAAGGACACCGCGGTGCTCAGGTTGCGCAACAAGCTGTTGCCGCTGATCCATCTGAAGAAGCTCCTCAAGATCGACGACGGCGCGGCCTCCGATCCCGAGAACGGCTTCATCGTGGTGACCCAGGTCGGCAGCCAGACTTTTGGCATCGTCGTGGATGGTGTCTTCCATACGGAAGAGATCGTCGTGAAGCCGATGTCCACAAAACTCCGTCACATCGACATGTTCTCCGGCAACACCATCCTGGGCGATGGCGCGGTCATCATGATCATCGACCCCAACGGCATTGCCAAGGCGCTCGGCGCCGCCGGCTCCTCGGCCCATGACATGGGCGACGAGAACGGCGCCCATCACATCGGCTCGGGCGAGCAGACCACTTCGCTGCTGGTGTTCCGCGCCGGCTCGTCCCAGCCCAAGGCGGTCCCGCTCGGGCTGGTCACGCGCCTGGAAGAGCTGCCCGCCGACAAGATCGAGTTCTCGAACGGCCGCTACATGGTGCAGTACCGCGAGCAGCTGATGCCGCTCATCGCCATGGAAGGCGTCACCATTGCGAGCCAGGGCGCCCAGCCGATCCTGGTGTTCGCCGACGACGGCCGCTCCATGGGCCTCGTCGTCGACGAGATCATCGACATCGTCGAGGAACGGCTCAACATCGAGGTCGGCGGCTCCAGCCAGGGCATTCTGGGCTCGGCCGTGATCAAGGGCCAGGCCACCGAGGTGATCGACGTCGGCCACTTCCTGCCGATGGCGTTCGCCGACTGGTTCACCCGCAAGGAGATGAAGCCGTCGATGCATTCGCAGTCGGTGCTGCTGGTCGACGATAGCGCCTTCTTCCGCAACATGCTGGCGCCCGTCCTGAAGGCGGCCGGCTACCGCGTCCGCACCGCGCCGACCGCGCAGGAGGGCCTCGCGGCATTGCGCGCGCAGAGCTTCGACGTGGTGCTGACCGACATCGAGATGCCCGACATGAACGGGTTCGAGTTCGCCGAGGTGATCCGCTCCGACAACAATCTGGGCTCGATGCCGATCATCGGCCTGTCCGCCCTGGTGTCGCCGGCGGCGATCGAGCGCGGCCGTCAGGCCGGCTTCCACGACTACGTCGCCAAGTTCGACCGTCCCGGTCTGATCGCGGCGCTGAAGGAACAGACCGCGGGTGCCGCCGGCGCCTCCGAGCTGAGCCGGGCAGCGGCCTAAGAGCAGGACAGGGATCAAGAGGTACGCATATGAGCAAGAAGACCCAGTCCAGCGAAGGCGCCATGGTCGAGTACGTCACCGCGATGATCGGCGGCCAGCTGTTCGGCCTGCCGATCTCGCGCGTCCAGGACGTGTTCATGCCCGAGCGCGTCACCCGCGTGCCGCTGTCCTCGCGCGAGATCGCGGGCGTCCTCAATCTGCGCGGCCGCATCGTCACCGTGGTCGACATGCGCGCCCGTCTCGGCCTGCCGCAGCCTGAGGACGGCAAGGTGCCGATGGCGGTCGGCGTCGACCTGCGCGGCGAATCCTACGGCCTGCTGATCGACCAGATCGGCGAGGTGCTGCGCCTGCCCGAGGCGGGCATGGAAGAGAACCCCGTCAACCTCGACCCCCGCATGGCCAAGCTCGCCGGCGGCGTCCACCGCCTCGACGGACAGCTCATGGTCGTCCTCGACGTCGATCGCGTCCTCGAGCTCAAGACCGAAGTGCAAATGGCTGCGTGAGCCAACGATAAACATCGAAGCCGGAGAACCAAAATGAAGACGTGTTTGGTGGTCGATGATTCCAGCGTCGTTCGCAAGATCGCGCGCAGGATCCTGGAAGGCCTGGAATTCCAAGTCACCGAGGCCGAGGACGGCTCGAAGGCGCTCGAGATCTGCCAGCGGCAGCTGCCCGATGCGGTGCTGCTGGACTGGAACATGCCCGTGATGGACGGCTTCGAATTCATGGGCCACATGCGCCGCCTGCCCGGCGGCGACCAGCCCAAGGTCGTGTTCTGCACCACCGAGAACAACGTGGCTCATATCGCCCAGGCGCTCAGCGGTGGCGCCAATGAGTACATCATGAAGCCCTTCGACAAGGACATCATCGCCGACAAATTCGCAGAGGTTGGTTTGATCCCGGTCGGACAAGCCATGGTCTGAGTGTGTCTGGCCGAAGTGCTTTGGCCAGAGTGTTCCAGTACAGCTTCGAAGAGGCCATCCGTGACCCCGACCGAGTATGAGTATCTGCGCAAGTTCCTGAAGGACAATTCCGGGCTCGACCTGTCCGCAGACAAGCAATATCTGATCGAAAGCCGCCTGCTGCCGCTCGCCCGCAAGGCCGGGCTCTCCGGTATCCCCGAGCTGGTGCAGAAGCTGCAAGGCGGCTCGCGCACGCTGATCACCGACGTGGTCGAAGCCATGACCACCAACGAGACCTTCTTCTTCCGCGACAAGGTCCCGTTCGATCATTTCCGCGACACCATCATGCCCGAGGTCATCAAGGCGCGCGCGGCGCGTCGGAGCGTGCGCATCTGGTGCGCCGCCGGCTCGACCGGGCAGGAGCCCTATTCGCTGGCGATGAGCCTGAAGGAGATGGGTGCGGCCCTGACCGGCTGGCGCGTCGAGATCATCGCGACCGATCTGTCGCAGGAGGTGCTGGAGAAGGCCAAGGCCGGCATCTACAGCCAGTTCGAGGTGCAGCGCGGCCTGCCGATCCAGATGCTGATGAAATATTTCAAGCAGACCGGCGAGACCTGGCAGATCAATCCCGAGCTGCGGGCGATGATCCAGCACCGGCAGCTCAACCTGCTGCACGATTTTTCCCAGCTCGGCACCTTCGACGTCATCTTCTGCCGCAACGTGCTGATCTATTTCGACCAGGATACCAAGATCAACATCTTCAACCGTCTGGCGCGCCAGATCGAGCCCGACGGCTTCCTGGTGCTGGGCGCGGCCGAAACCGTGGTCGGTCTGACCGATACGTTCCGCCCGATTCCGGAGCGGCGCGGCCTCTACAAGCCGAACGACCCGCGTGCCGCGGCCGCCAAGCCGGCTC
>NZ_JALBHA010000614.1:0-3333 GCF_023006445.1 Bradyrhizobium sp. SHOUNA76 | reverse complement strand
GGCTCACCGGGACGGTGCGGATCGGCGCGCCCGACGGGTTCGGCACCGCTTTCCTGGCGCCGCGGCTGGCGCCCTTCGCCGACCGGTATCCCGATCTCGATTTGCAGCTTGTGGCCACCGCGCGGCTGTTCAGTCTCTCCAAGCGCGAGGCCGATATCGCCATCAGCCTGACCATGCCGAAGGAAGGCCGCATCGTCGGCCGCAAGCTGCTCGACTACCGGCTTGGGCTCTATGCCGCTCCCGCCTATCTCGACCGCTTCCCTGAGATCACCTCGCGGCAGGACCTGCCGCAGCACCGCTTCGTGGGCTACATCGAGGAGCTGCTGTTCACGCCGGAGCTCGATTATCTGCCGCAGGTCTCGCCGCGGATCTCCGCGCGCTTCCGCAGCGCCAATCTGATTGCGCAGCTCAACGCCACGCTCTCCGGCTTCGGCATCGCGGTGCTGCCCCACTTCATGGCGAGCGATTATCCGCAGCTGGTGGCCGTGCTGCCGGAGGAGATCTCGATCACGCGGACGTTCTGGATGCTGATGCACGCCGACAGCAAGGATCTGGCGCGGATCCGGGCGGTCGCGGATTACATCGGTGAGATCGTGGAGAGCGAACGGGCGCTGTTTGCAGGGCGGTAAGCAAAAGTCTCGTAGGGTGGGCAAAGCGAAAGCGTGCCCACCGTCTATCGCAACCCTGAGAAATGGTGGGCACGGCGCTGACGCGCCTTTGCCCACCCTACGGCATCTCGCCTAGTTCTGCTTCGCCTTCTTCGCGGCCGTCACCTTCCGCTCGCGCTTGTCGCCATCCAGCGCACTGTCCCTGCCCGCCTTCAACACCTCGTCCGAGAGCTCGCTCGACCCGGCAATGCGCGCCAGCAGCACGGTACCGGCCATCGTCGCCATCGTCGCAACCGCCTGCTTGCGGGCGGCCTTGCGCGGCATGTTCGGGATGTAGTCCGCGAGCAGCTCGATCATCTCGTCGAGCTTGCCGGCAAATGCCTTTCGCGTCTTGGGGCTCTCGCGGGCGATCTCGGCGCCGAGGGCGGGGATCGAACAGCCACTGCCGGGATTGTCGCGATGCAGCGTGGAGAGATAACTCTCCGCGACCAGCGCCAACCGCTTTTCAGGAGCAGCCTCGTCAGTGAGCTCGCGCCAATGGTCCATGGAACGATCCATGGCGTAGGAGAAGGCTTCCATCACCAGCGCCTCGCGGGAATCGAAATGCGCATAGAAGCCGCCATGGGTCAGGCCCGCCTCTTTCATGAGATCGGCGACACCGATGCCGTGGGCCCCCTTCTCGCGCAGCCGCACCGAAGCTTTCTTCACGATGCGGTCGTGGGTTTCCTGCTTGTGTTCCCGGGAATAGCGCATGCGGATCTCATTGGATGTCGATGGTCATCTTATAACACGCAAACGACGCAATGGGTGCATTAATTCATGTTAAGTTGCCTCCGATCATGGAAAACGTTGCAGTTGCATGCACCGCAAGGGCGCCCTTGCCGTCGCGGACGAAGCCCTCGGCGTAGCTGGTCTGCCGTCCCAGCTTGATCACCTTCCCTTCGGCCGAGATCAGCCCGGACCGGACCGAGAGCGGGCGCAGGAAGGCCAGCTTCAGGTCGAGAGTGACCGAGCTCTGGCCGGCTTCCAGCCGGGTCGAAACGGCGCAGCCCATCGCGGTATCGAGCAGCGCGGCGGCCGTCGCTCCGTGGATGAGACCGATGGTGTTTTCGAGATCCTCGCGCGGCTCCAGTTCCACGACGACCCGACCCGGCTCGACCGTCGTCACCGTGAAACCGATCAGTTTCGCGAAAGGCGGCGGCGGCAGCCGGCCGTCGCGAATCCCCAGCATGGCGTCCATGCCCGATAGGCCCATCGCGACTTTCGCGACCGGCGCAGGCACTTGCCACTCCACCACACGCTCGCGTCGCTGCGCGGGCGAAAACAGGTCGAGTTGATCGTTACTGGTCATGTCAGCCTTTTTATATTACCAGCATCATACTATGGTGCGGACTTCGCGCTGGCAACTCGATCCCCTACCCGCTTGACAAGTCGAGCGTTTCGGCCCGGAAGTGATCATGACCGGCGCGTCCCGCGCATGTCCACGAAACCTTCGAGTTCCACGATGGAAATGCTCAACACCCACTGCGGCGTGACGCGCGATGCGCGCGGCGTCGTTGATGTCGCGATCTGCAACGCCGGCCCGCTCAACATCCTCGGCTCGCCCGTAACCGACGCCGTGCGCGAAGGCCTGCAGCAGCTCTGCTCCGACCGCAGCATCCGCGTCGTGGTGCTGCGCGGCCAGAGCGAGAAGAGCATGATCGGCGGCGCCGACATCAAGGAGATGGCCAAGCTCGACCAGAAGTCCGCCGAGGCCTTCATCAGCCGCCTGCGCGATCTCTGCGAAGCGGTGCGCCAGTTCCCTGCGCCCGTGATCGCGCGCATGCCCGGCTGGTGCCTCGGCGGTGGGCTGGAGGTCGCCGCGGCCTGCGATTTCCGCATCGCCGCGCACGACGCCCATTTCGGCATGCCGGAGGTCCGCGTCGGCATCCCCTCGGTGATCCATGCGGCGCTCTTGCCGCGGCTGATCGGCTGGGCCCGCGCGCGCTGGCTGGTGATGACGGCGGAGAACATCGATGCTCCGACGGCGCTCGCCTGGGGACTGGTCGACAAGGTCGCGCCCGAGGGCGGGCTCGATGCCGAGGTCGAACACGTCGTGAAGGCGCTGCTCGAATGCGGCCCCGAGGCGCTGCGGTCGCAGAAGGCGCTGCTGCGACAGTGGGAGGAACTGCCGCTGACGGAGTCGGTGAATTTGAGCGTGAAAGTGTTCGGCGAGTCGTTCCTGACCGACGAGCCGACGCGGCTGATGCAGGCGTTCGTGAACCGGAAGCGGTAGGCTGCTGCCTCTGTCTTGAACGGCTCCGTGCCTTATCAAAGGTGTCATGCCCCGGCTTGCCGCCTTCGCCTCTGGAATACCGGATCACCCGCTTTCGCGGGTGATGACAGTGTGCTCTTGGTAGCACCTCCTCCTCTCGAGCGACCAAATCTCATCCGAACCACGACATTTTCTCATCCCTGCCGCGGTTGCTTTTTTTGCGCCGCATCATATGATGCCCATAATCTCAATCATCACCGCAGGGAGTTTTGTCATGGCCGAAGCCGCCGATCCCGTCGTCATCGTCTCCGCCGCCCGCACACCGCTTGGCCGCTTCATGGGCGAGCTGTCGCCGCTGGCCGCGCACAAGCTCGGATCGCATGTGATCGGCGCGGCGCTGGAGCGCGCAAAGCTTGCGCCCGAGAAGGTCGACGAGGTCTTCATGGGCTGCGTGCTGCCGGCCGGCCAGGG
>NZ_JALBHA010000613.1:0-3352 GCF_023006445.1 Bradyrhizobium sp. SHOUNA76 | reverse complement strand
AGCGATTCGCTGGCGCGCGGGCCGGGGCCCCAGGCGATGAACTTGACGGTTTCGCCGGCGTCCGGACCGGGACGGGCCGAGCGCACCAGCGACAGGATCGCCTCCACCACGGAATCGCCGACCGGCAGGCGCCGGATCAGCCGCTGCGCGGTGATCAGCGCATCCGCGGTCATCGCTCCCCTCGCCAGCGTTTCCTCGGCGCCGGTGGTCTCGAACAGGATGCGGCGCTCGGCGTCGCGATCGGGATAGTCGACGTCGATCTCCATCAGGAAGCGGTCGAGCTGCGCTTCGGGCAGCGGATAGGTGCCTTCCTGCTCCAGCGGGTTCTGTGTCGCGAGCACGTGGAAGGGCTTTGGCAGATCGTGGCGCGCGCCGGCGACGGTGATGTGCTGTTCCTGCATCGCTTGCAAAAGCGCCGACTGCGTCCGTGGGCTGGCGCGGTTGATCTCGTCCGCCATCAGCAGCTGCGCGAACACCGGACCTGAAATGAAGCGGAAGGCGCGCTTGCCGGCGGTGCTCTCATCGAGCACCTCGGCGCCGAGAATGTCCGACGGCATCAAATCGGGCGTGAACTGAATGCGCTTGGCATCGAGACCGAGCGTGACGCCGAGCGTCTCGACCAGCTTGGTCTTGGCAAGACCCGGCACACCGATCAGCAGCGCATGGCCGCCGGAGAGGATGGTGACCAGCGTGTTCTCGATCACGCGATCCTGGCCGAAGATGACGGATGCGATCGCATCTTTCGCTGCGCGAATCTGGCCCGACACCTGCTCGGCCGAACGGACGATCCCGTCCTCGAGTTTCTCGACACTCTCCGCCATCCGTTCGCTCCTTCAGCCCGCATGCGGCTTGCCTGCGTCGTCACGTCAGCACGTCACGTCAGGCCATCACGCTAGATCATGGGCCCTATGCTAGACTTGCAGGAAGGCCATGTATTCGTTGAATTAACCTATCCCCACCTTATCGGCTTCGGGTTATGTACGGCATCACGAAGTGGCGACCTCCACGCCGCACTAATCCGGGGTGGAACCGAGCACCAACCTACAACGTAGACCTGCACCAATCGTGCCAGGGACAAAGTCAGGGCAAACCATGGCGAACCAAGGGCAGAGCGCCGATCGCAGTCTCGAAGGGCTGACTGCCGCCGCCAAAAGCGCTGCCAATCCCGAAGGCGCCAAAAAGGGCCTGCCTCCGGTGCATCTGTGGAATCCGCCGTTTTGCGGCGATCTCGACATCCGAATCGCCTCCGACGGTACTTGGTTCTACATGGGGACGCCAATCGGGCGCCCCGCTCTGGTCCGGCTGTTTTCGACCATCCTGAAGCGCGAGGGCGACAAGCATTTCCTGGTCACGCCGGTGGAGAAGGTCGGCATTCGCGTCGATGATGCGCCGTTCATGGCAGTCGAAATGCAGAAAGACGGCGAGGACAACCATCGCGTGCTGCGCTTCCGCACCAATGTCGACGACTGGGTCGCCTGCGACGCCGCGCACCGGCTCCGCTTCGAGCAGGCCCGGGACGGCGGGCTGACGCCGTACTTGCATGTCCGCGCCGAGCTCTGGGCCAAGGTCACGCGGGCGCTCTATTACGATCTGGTTGACATGGGTGAGGAGCGGATGGTCGATGGCCAGCCGATGTTCGGCGTCGAATCATCAGGCGAATTCTTCGCCATGGCCGATGCGGAGCAGGTGAGGACCGCACTTTGAACAAGGCTATCCCCAAGAACGATCGGGCCGCGATGGGCGCGGCGGATTTCTTCGCGCGCTCCCGGGCCAAGCTCGATTTCGAAGTCCCGGCCGGCCTCTACGATCCCAACATCATCCCCGCCTCGGGCGATCCCGGCACCGACAAGATGCTGGAGATCATCGCGCGCGAGCAGCCGGTGCGCCCCGCCGCGGTCCTGATCGCGGTGGTCGACCATCCCGAGCCGACCATCCTCTTGACGCAGCGCTCGGCGCATCTGAACGACCATGCCGGCCAGATCGCCTTTCCCGGCGGCAAGATCGACGCGACCGACTCCTCGCCGCTGGACGCGGCGCTGCGCGAGGCCGAGGAGGAAGTCGGGCTGTCCAGGGACTTCGTCGAGCCGCTCGGTTATCTCGATCTCTACGGCACGGGGTTCGGCTTCCGCATCTTGCCGACCGTCGCCAAAGTGCGACCGGGCTTTCAGCTCACCATCAACCATTCCGAGGTTGATGACGCGTTCGAGGTGCCGCTATCCTTCCTGATGAATCCGGTGAACCATCAGGTGCACAGCAAGGAATTCCGCGGCATGGAGCGCTCCTACTACGCGATGCCGTTCGCGGAACGCTATATCTGGGGTGCGACGGCCGGAATGCTGCGTGTGCTGTATGAGCGGATCTATTCGTCATGATCCGGCCGGTTCTGACTGAGATCGGAATCTTCCTCATTCCCTTTGCCGTCTATGCGCTGTTCCTGGCCGCCACGCGGTCCGGCCTGTTCGCGCGATCATCCTGGCCGGTGGCGATCGTCGCGCGTCTCGGACTGGCGGCGATCGTGCTGGTCATCGCGGGCCTGATCGGACTTGCACACTTCTCCGGCGCGTCACCGGATTCGACCTACGTTCCCGCCCATATCGAGAACGGCAGGCTGGTGCCGGGCGTGGAAAAATAGGGGCAGCACGATGAGCGCGAAGCCGATATTTGCGCCGATTCTTGCCGATGCGCCCTGGCTGATCTCTGGCGGGACCGCGCGCGTCCTGCAATTGCTCAACGCTGACGGCGAGGAGGCGCGGGTGGTCGGCGGCGCCGTGCGCAACGCGCTGCTCGGCCTTAAGCCCGGCGACATCGACATCGCGACCACGGCGCGGCCGGAGGAGGTGATGCGGCGCGCCAAGGCTGCCGGCATCAAGAGCGTGCCGACGGGCATCGATCACGGCACCATCACGCTGGTGATCGACAGCCACCCCTATGAAGTCACGACGCTGCGTGAGGACACCGAGACCTTCGGGCGCAAGGCCAAGGTTGCGTTCGGCCGCGACTGGGTGAAGGACGCCGAGCGGCGGGACTTCACCATGAACGGCCTGTCGGTCGATGCGGCCGGCGTCGTTTACGACCATGTCGGCGGCATCGCGGATGCGAAAGCGCGCCGCGTGCGCTTCATCGGCGATCCCGACCAGCGTATTGCCGAGGATTATTTGCGCATCCTGCGCTTCTTCCGCATCCACGCCGCCTTCGGTGCGGGCGAGCCCGACCGCGACGGCTATCTCGCCTGCATCCGGGGACGTGCGGGCCTCGCCAGCCTCTCGGCCGAGCGGGTGCGGATGGAGATGCTGAAGCTGCTGGTGACGTCAGGCGCATCCGCGGCCGCGCTGGCCATGGCCGAGGGCGGATT
>NZ_JALBHA010000612.1:0-3355 GCF_023006445.1 Bradyrhizobium sp. SHOUNA76 | reverse complement strand
CCCCGGCTCCGTGCCGCCGACCGGCAGCACGCCGCCGGCGGTGCCGCCGCGGCAGGGATAGTCACCGGCGCAATGACCCTTCGATAGGGCATGCGCCAATGATAGAAGGTCGTGTCATGACCGACATGTTCGTATCGCTCGGCAGCTGGAACTGGCTGATCTTCGGCTTCATCCTGATGGCGCTGGAGGTGATGGCGCCGGGCATCTTCCTGTTCTGGCTCGGGCTCGCCGCGCTGCTGGTGGGGTTGATCTCGTTCACCGTTGCCGTGTCCTGGCAGATCCAGCTCGTGATGTTCGCGGTGTTCGCCGCCGCCGCCGTGCCGGTGTGGCGCCGCCTCGCCCGGCCGAAGCCGGATGCGAGCGCCAGCCCCTTCCTCAACAGGCGTACCGAGGCGCTGCTCGGGCGCGAGTTTACTTTGGAGAAGCCGATCATCGACGGCAGCGGCACCGTGCGCATCGGCGACACGGTGTGGCGCGTGGCTGGGCCCGATACGCCGGCGGGGACGCGGGTGAAGGTGGTGCAGGTGGATGGTGCGAATCTGACCGTGGCGGCTGCGTAGGGCGCCGTCATTGCGGGGAGCTCTTGCGACGAAGCAATCCAGAATTTCTCCCGCGGAAAGATTCTGGATTGCTTCGCTGCGCTCGCAATGACGAGGTTGTTGGCGCAGCGTCGTTTCAATAGGCATTGGTCTTGCTGCGCCACCTTTCCGCAAACCGGTGCAGCGGCATGAACGTCTCGCACAATTCTCGCCCCAGCGGCGTTAGTCCATAACCTCCGCCTTCGCCGAGCTCGACGAATCCTGCTTCGCGCAACTCCGTCAGCCGCGCTTGCAGCACTGTCGGTGAGGCCTCGTCGCAGGCGGTGCGCAATGCCCGGGAGGTGAGGGGCTCGCCGCGCAACTCCCACAATATTCGCAGGCTCCAACGCCGGCCGAGCAGGTCCAGCAGCGCCATGATCGGCCGTCCGGTGCGCGATCCCCGCGCTGGACGCGTTTTCGTGTTTGCCCGTTCCGACATCGTCGCCCCTTGCGCATTGCTACAAAAAATGTAGCGTACTGCTACGATAAGTGTAGCAAGAGAGGCAGCCAATGTCCCAAACCACGCCGCGCATTGCGCCGCTCACCCCACCTTATCCCCCGGAGATCCAGGCGCAGTTCGATCGCATCATGCGCGGCGCGCCGCCGCTGATGCTGTTCCGGGTGATGGCGGGTCAAAGCCGCGCCTGGGACAAGTTTCGTGCCGGCGGCCTGCTCGATCCCGGTCCGCTGTCGCTCCGCCAGCGCGAGATCGTCATCGACCGCACCTGTGCGCTGAACAAATGCGAATATGAATGGGGCGTGCATGTCGCTGTCTTCGCCGGGCCTGCAAAGCTCACGGAGGATGAAGTGCGTGCGACGGTGCGGGGCGATGCGTCGTCGTCGTGCTGGTCACCGGGCGAGCAGGCGCTGATCGCAGCGGTGGACGCCCTGCATCACCGTGCAACATTCATGGACGAGGAATACGCGGCTCTCGCGGCACATTACGACGAGGCGCAGATTCTCGAGATCATGCTCTTGTGCGGCTTCTATCGTACGGTGTCGTATCTGGCGAACGGGCTGCGGTTGCCGCTGGAGGAGAAGGCGGCGCAGTTTCCAGCGGTCTAACCGCCGCCATAGCCCTTGCGACGAAGCAATCCAGACTGCTTTCGCGGCGGCAGTCTGGATGCTTCGCTACGCTCACAATGACGGTGGAAAGGAACGCGCCACGCTCTCGCTGTCATTCCGGGGCACGCGAAGCATGAACCCGGAATCCATCGAGCGGCAACCTCGGAGATGAATGGATTCCGGGTTCGCGCCCAAGCGGGCGCGCCCCGGAATGACGAGCGGAGAGAGCGCGCGCCTTACGCCACGCCCGCCCGCAGCAGATCGTGCAGATGCACGATTCCCACCACCTTGCCCGCCTCGGTCACGACCAGCGTCGTGATCTTGCTTGTGTTCAGCACCTCGATCATCTCGGTGGCGAGCATCGAGGGCGGGACCGTTTTCGGCTGCTTCGTCATGATGTCGTCGACCGATGCCGTCAGCAGGTCGGGGCGCATGTGGCGGCGCAGGTCGCCGTCGGTGATGATGCCCGCGACCTCGTTCGCTTCGTTGACGATGCAGACGCAGCCGAGACCCTTGGCCGACATCTCGACCACGGCCTCCGACATCTTGGTGCCTTCAGGCTTGAGCGGGATCTCGGCGCCCGTGCGCATGTAGTCGCGGACGAATTTCAGCATTGCGCCCAGCTTGCCGCCGGGGTGGAAATGCGCGAACTCCAGCGCGGTGAAGCCGCGGCCTTCGAGCAGCGCGATCGCGATGGCATCGCCGACCGCGACCTGCATCATGGTCGAGGTGGTCGGCGCCAGATTGTGCGGGCACGCCTCGCGCGCCTTCGGCAGCTCGATCACGATGTCGGCGGCTTGTCCGAGCGAGGAGGCCGCGTTCGAGGTCACCGCGATCATGGGGATGGCGAAGCGCGCGGAATAGTTCACGACGTTCTTCATCTCCGGCTGCTCGCCGGACCAGGACAGCGCCATGATGACGTCGTCGGTGGTGATCATGCCGAGGTCGCCATGACCGGCCTCTGCGGCGTGCACGAAGAAGGCGGGGGTGCCGGTCGAGGCCAGCGTCGCGGCGATCTTGCGCCCCATGTGGCCGGATTTGCCGAGCCCGGTGACGATGACGCGGCCCTTGGAGTTGCGGATCAGGTCGACAGCCCTCGCAAACGTCTCGCCTAGCGGGCCGCGCAGGGCGGCTGCGAGCGCGTTGATGCCGCCGCTCTCCGTCTCCAGCGTGCGGAGCGCGGATTCGATGCTGTCAGGGATGGGGCCGGATGATGCGGTCATCAGCGGTTTCGAACTCGGCATGCTCTGGTCCAGGGAGGAGGGCGCGTTCGCCCGGTCGGCGCCTCATTAGCACGCCGCGGCTCTGGAGGCGACGAGCACACCAGAAGCCTCAACCGGTCATTAACCATAATTGTTTTAACTCCATTAACGATGGTTCCCGCCAGCCGGTGGGCGTCATTGCGAAAGTGTTTGATTTCGTTGGAGTTATTCGATCGTGGGGTCGTCTCCAGGCACCAGCCGGAGCAAACGCGCGCAATTCCTGTGCGCTGCTTTGCCGTGCCTTGTCCCCTGCCTTGCGCTGACGGCCCTTGGAAGCGCGCCCGCGGCCGCCCAGAGCCTCACGCCCGATTTGTTCAACCCTAACCGCGGCGGCTTCGCCTCGCCGGACACGCTGCCGACACGCCGTACGGCGGGCGTGCCGCAGGCACCGTCGGATGCGCTGCCAGCGCTACCCGATCCCAATGCCGATCCGCGAAAGCGCCAGCAAAC